>JBATHQ010000692.1:0-2466 GCA_049667005.1 Psychromonas sp. | reverse complement strand
AGATTGTTATGTGTAAAACCGGCTTGTTGTAAACGTTGATAATGCTGGTCAACGGTATCGGCGATTAAGACATTATCTAATGATGCGCGTTTTTGGCTGATTTCCAGTTCGCTGTAACCCTGGCTGCGTTTAAAGTCTAAATGCAGATCGATTAATAGCTGGTGGCTAAGCGGATCTTCAAAAACAAATTTTTCCGACAATACTAATACGCCGCCGGGCAGTAAACCGTTATAGATATTAGTGAGCAGGTGCAGACGTTTTTCAGGGGTTAAAAACTGCAGGGTAAAATTTAATACCACCAGCGATGCGTTTTCAATGTGAATATTACAGATATCATCACAGAGCACCGCAACCGGTATATCAGATTTATAAGCATGAATATATTGTTCGCAGCGCTCAACCATTGCTTGAGAATTATCAACGGCAATGATCTGACAGCCTTTTTTATCCTGCAAACCGCGGCGCATTGACAGGGTGGCCGCGCCTAAAGAGCAGCCAAGGTCGTATAAATTGCTGTTTTCAACAGCGCAGCGGTTGGTGATCATGGCGATGCTGTTAATGATTTTTTCATAACCGGGTACAGAACGCTTGATCATATCAGGAAATACCTGCACGACTTTTTCGTCAAAAGTAAATCCACCCACTTGCGCAAGTGGCTGGCTATAGATATTGTCTGTTTTGCTCATCTGATTTTACCCGTTGGTTGTGCATACTGAGATTTTGAGGGGCGTATTTTACTTAAAATAAAGTAGATGGTCATTTTTTTATTTAGCTGTGTTGCTATTAACTGTTTTCTTCTATAATGCCCCAATTATTTTTTATATGACATTTAAAACAGGGATCAATAATGCGCACTATGTATTGTGGCGAAGTGACTGAAGCAGTCCTAGGTCAAGAAATTGAGTTAGTAGGTTGGGTTAACAAACAACGTGATTTAGGCGGCGTTATCTTTTTAGATATGCGTGATCGTGCTGGCATTGTACAAGTATTTTTTGATGCTGACACACCACAAGCAACTGCGCTTGCGACGACTGTTCGTAACGAATTCTGTATCAAAATTAAAGGTCAGGTGCGTGCGCGTCCGGCAGGCCAGGTAAATAAAGATATGACTACCGGTGGCATTGAAATTCGCGGCCTTGAGCTGGAAGTCTTAAACCGTGCTGAGCCGTCTCCGCTTGATAGCAACCAGAATAACAGTGAAGAGCAACGTTTACGCTACCGTTACCTTGATTTACGCCGTCCGGAAATGGCGAAACGGATGCAGTTCCGTGCCAAAGTTAGCAGCTTTGTGCGCCGTTTTCTCGATGAAAATGGTTTCCTGGATGTTGAAACGCCAATCTTGACCAAAGCAACTCCGGAAGGCGCGCGCGATTATTTAGTACCGAGCCGTACCCATAAAGGTCAGTTTTTTGCACTGCCGCAATCCCCGCAGCTGTTTAAGCAGTTGTTAATGATGTCCGGCTTGGATCGTTATTACCAAATCGTTAAATGTTTCCGTGATGAAGATCTGCGTGCAGACCGTCAACCTGAATTTACGCAAATCGATATTGAAACCTCGTTTTTGACGGCGGATCAGGTAATGGAGATCACTGAAGAGATGATTGTTAATCTTTTCAAAGAGATGCTCGATGTTGATTTGGGCAAATTCCCGAAAATGACCTATGCGGATGCAATGCGCCGTTTTGGTAGTGATAAACCTGACCTGCGTATCGATTTTGAACTGATTGATGTTGCTGATTTAGTTAAAAACGTTGAATTCAAAGTGTTCTCTGATCCTGCCAACGATCCTGAAAGCCGTGTTGCGGTGATCTGTGTGCCAGGTGGTGGCGCACTTTCGCGTAAAAATATCGACGAATACGGTAAATTCGTCACTATTTACGGTGCGAAAGGGCTCGCGTGGATGAAAGTTAATGAAGTCGCTAAAGGTCTTGAAGGCGTGCAGTCACCGATAGCAAAATTCTTAAGCGAAGAGGTGGTCAAGGAGTTACTTCGCCGTACCGGTGCTAAAGATGGCGACATTATTCTATTTGGCGCGGATAAAGCTAATATTGTCAGCGAAGCAATCGGCGCATTACGTCTTAAAGTGGCTGAAGACCTAGGGCTGATAACTGCGCAGTGGAAACCACTTTGGGTTATCGACTTCCCGATGTTTGAACCGTTGGAAGACGGCGCGTTAACACCGCTGCATCATCCGTTTACTGCACCGATTAATCTGACCGTAGCCGAGCTGGAAGCCAATCCGGTTGGCGCAATCTCAAATGCCTACGATATGGTTTTAAACGGTTGTGAGCTAGGTGGCGGCAGTGTGCGTATTCATAAACAGGATATGCAGGCGGCTATTTTCCGAATTTTAAATATCAGCGATGAAGAAGCCGAAGATAAATTTGGTTTCTTATTAGAGGCACTTAAATATGGTACGCCTCCACATGCAGGTTTGGCATTTGGTTTAGACCGTTTAGTGATGCT
>JBATHQ010000691.1:0-5115 GCA_049667005.1 Psychromonas sp. | reverse complement strand
GGTTTATTTGCTTGTTGCTTTTGAACCTCGTCTAATTTCCATAACCAGCTTAAATATTCGTTGATAATACGTTTAGAGGCGATTAGCTCAACGGGTAAATTGTATTGTTCGGCGCAGTTTTTAATTTTATCCTGAATCGATTTAAGCGTGCTTTTGTAAGCAGGGAAATCAATTAAGCGTACAATTAATGGCGGATAACTACTACCATCTTCATTAAGTACTTGGTTAATGATGTTGATAATTTGTTGGCCATGAATACGAATTTCATTGGGCAGTAAATTTAAGCGGCGCAGATCATCTAAAGTGGTCGGCAGATAATAAGCCAATAGCCATAGATGGTCGGCCTTAACCACAAAGTTCAAGGCAAGATTACGCTCTTGAGCGGTTAGTAAACGCCATTTTGCCAACGCTTTTATAACCGCCAGTCCTTTGCGATCTAATTTAAATAAATTGTTCAGCGATTTATAGGCAGTGTCAGGGTCTTGTTTTTCCATTTTTTGCGCAAGTGTACCAGCACATTCCTGTTCAAAAAAAGCCAACATATTTTTATCTTCAAGTTGTTGCTGAAGCTTTTCCAAGCAGGGTTGCAGGTGCAATACATCGGCTGCGGCATAATTTATTTGTTTTTCACTTAAAGGGCGTGCGCACCAGTCAGTCCGTGATTCACCTTTATCGACGATAACACCCTCTAAGGTTTCCACCATGTTAGCGTAACCAAGTGATGCCCCGAGATTAAGAAAAGAACAGGCAATCTGAGTATCAAAGAGCGTGAAGTTGAGATCGCCCTTATGTTCGCGAATGATTTCCAAATCTTCGCTACCGGCATGAAGAATGATAATTTTATTATCGAGCGCTTGCCAAAAGTGCGACAAATCACCTACCAGAATGGGATCAATTAAGGTGATTTTCTCATTTTGAGAGACTTGCAATAACCCTAAGTTTGCCAAATAAGTACGTGTCCGCACAAATTCTGTATCAAGTGAGATCGGGCTATTGTCAAGAGTTGCGATAAAATCATGCAATTGCGTTGTTGTTGTAATTATTTCAAATTGCATTGTCGCAACCTATATATTATTGATTTAAAGGGGCACTATACTACGTAATTAATTACTGAACTGCCATTGATATTCGCATTTATCGATGCTTTAAAAAAATATGCAAGAGCACTATTTATTATTAAATGAACACATATTTAACTAGAATGCATTATTTGATCTTGCTATATTATTGGATTGGCATCGATCCATTAACATTAATTTTCTAAACAAAATTAAACAACCTATATCTGCTGATAACAGTTCTGGTTAATTCAAAGATGGTTGGGTTTAATAGTAAAATATAGAGAGTGATAAGGAAAACAATGACTAAAACAATGTATGAAAAAATTTGGGATTCACATTTGGTTTATGAACCAGAATCTGGCTCTCCGCTTCTGTATGTTGACCGACATCTGATGCACGAAGTGACAAGTCCTCAAGCGTTTGAAGGTCTTCGTCTAAATAACCGTCACGTACGTAATGTGCATAGTATTCTAGGGACGATTGATCACTGTGTACCAACAAAAGATCGTTATAACATTGTAGATCCTATTGCTAAAAAACAAGTTGAAACAATGACAGCAAACTGTGCTGAAAATGCAATCAATTTATACGGCATGGACAGTAAGCAAAACGGTGTTATTCATATCGTTGTACCTGAGCATGGGTTTATTCACCCTGGTATGGTGGTTTGTTGTGGTGATAGTCATACAGCAACACACGGTGCATTTGGTGCATTAGCATTTGGTATTGGTACGTCTGAAGTTGAACATATAATGGCAACACAAACATTACAACAGAAGAAAGCCAAAACCATGCTGGTGAAAGTGGAAGGTCAACTTTCAAAATATTCAACAGCGAAAGATATCGCGTTGGCTATTATTGCTAAGACAGGTACTGCGGGTGGTACGGGTTATGTGATGGAATTTGCCGGTAATACTATTACTGACCTTTCCATGGAAGCGCGTATGACATTGTGCAACATGGCAATCGAAGCGGGCGCGCGTGCCGGCTTAGTGGCGCCGGATCAAACTACTTTTGATTACCTGCAAGGCCGTGAATTTGCACCTAAAGGTGCTGATTGGGATGCAGCCGTTGCATATTGGAAGACCGTGCCGTCTGATGAAGGTGCTGAATTTGACGCTGTTATCAGCCTTAAAGCTGAAGATATTGCACCACAAGTTTCATGGGGAACGTCTCCGGAGCAAGTTGTTGCAGTAGATGGTGTTGTGCCGGCTCCTTCTGACTTTGAAAATGAAGTGAAAGCACAAGCATGTACAAATGCGCTTAAATATATGGATGTTAAACCGGGTCAGAAAATAACCGATATCAATGTGGATATCGTATTTATCGGCTCTTGTACTAACGGTCGTATTGAAGATTTCCGAGCAGCGGCAGAGCTTCTTAAAGACAGGAAAGTTGCTGCAGGTGTGCAGGCATTTGCTGTACCTGGTTCATTTCCGGTAAAAGTTCAGGCGGAAAAAGAGGGTCTGGATAAGATCTTCCTTGATGCAGGTTGGGAATGGCGTGATCCGGGCTGTTCAATGTGTTTGGCAATGAACGGTGATGAGTTACAAGATGGTCAACGTAGTGCTTCTACATCAAACCGTAATTTCGAAGGTCGTCAAGGTAAAGGTGGTCGTACTCACCTTGTATCACCAGCGATGGCGGCGGCAGCGTCAATTGCAGGCCACTTTGTAGATATTCGAGATTGGAAATAGGGGTAGATAATGGAAGCTTATAAAAAACATACTAGTATTGCGGCATTAATGGATCGCAGTAACGTTGATACAGACCAAATCATCCCTAAAAACTTTATGAAAAAAGTGGAACGTACCGGTTTTGGTATTCACCTGTTTCATAACTGGCGTTTTCTTGCTGATAACGTCACTCCAAATCCTGATTTTGAATTGAATAAACCGGCTTTCCAAGGTGCTAAGATATTAGTTGCCGGCGAAAACTTCGGTTGTGGCTCTTCGCGTGAACATGCTCCCTGGGCAATCGCGGATTACGGTTTCAATACCATTATATCAACAAGTTTTGCTGATATATTCTACAGTAACTGTTTCAAAAACAGTATATTACCTATTAAAGTAAGCAAAGATGAACTTGCTGCATTAATGGCTGAAATTGCTGCTAATGAAGGTGTTAAATTTACGGTAGATCTTGAAGCGCAAAAAGTCATGACGCCTGGCGGTATTGAAATCAGCTTTGACGTTGATCCATTCCGTAAGCAGTCTTTACTTGAAGGCCTTGATGATATCGCGTGGACATTGAAACACGAAGATAAAATCACTGCCTTTGAAGAGAAGCAAAAACAATCTTTACCATGGTTATGGAAATAATCGTTTTTATCTTTTGAATAAAATGAGATAAATTAAAAGGCGCACTGGTTGCGCCTTTTTTATCAAATCTATCTGATTAAAGCAGTGGCAAAACTGCTTTAATCAGATAAATTTTTTTAGCAAAAGAAACAACAAGGTGATCACCCTTACTGTCTAAAATTATTCCGAACTGCCTTGTCAGTTGTACAGAGAAATTGACTCTCTTGCAGTGCTATCCTGTCAGTGTTAATTTTTTCCCGGTAATGGTTGTTCACGTTATTAATTTTTATAGTATTACTGCGATAGATTGAATCTTCTACTATCAAAAATAAACGGAGTGAGGGAATGATCCAAGAAAACGTTGTCCAGTTAATGGATACAACATTGCGTGATGGAGAGCAGACACAAGCTGTTTCATTTGCTCCTGCGGAAAAAGTAAGTCTTGCTAAAGCGCTATTACAAAAATTAAAAATAGACCGTATTGAGGTCGCTTCAGCGCGCGTTTCTGAAGGGGAAAAAGATGCGGTCACTAAACTTAATCACTGGGCAAGTCGTGAGGGTTTTCTTGATAAAATAGAGGTGTTGGGTTTTGTCGACCATACCCTAAGTGTCGATTGGATAACAGATACCGGCGGGAAAGTGTTAAATCTCCTCACCAAAGGCAGCCTGAAACATTGTCGCGATCAGTTACGTAAAACACTTGATCAGCATATTACGGATATCAAGCAAACCATAAACTATGCACAGCAACAAGGTTTACGGGTAAATATTTATCTGGAAGACTGGTCTAACGGCTATAAAGACAGTCCTGAGTATGTTTATCAACTGGTTGAAAAACTGCAGGATGACGGCATAGCGCATTTTATGTTGCCCGACACATTAGGCGTAATGTCTCCCGATGACGTGTTTGCCAGTTTAACCGATATGATTAGTCGGTTTCCAAGTTTGAATTTCGATTTTCATCCTCACAATGACTATGGTTTGGCAACGGCTAATGCGATGTATGCGGTGAAGGCTGGAGTGAGCTCCATTCACTGCACCATTAACTGTTTAGGTGAACGTGCAGGTAATGCTTCTTTATCCGAAGTTGCGGTCGTTTTACAGGATAAATTAGGCAAAATTGTCAATATTGATGAAAGTGAAATTCATAACTTAAGCAGATTGGTCGAAAATTTTTCAGGAAAACGCGTATCCGATAATACCCCGATAGTGGGGGCAGATGTGTTCACGCAAACCAGTGGAATACACGCGGACGGCGATAAAAAAGGGGGGTTATATATCTCCGCATTAACGCCTGAACGTTTTGCACGTTCACGCAGTTATGCGTTAGGTAAAATGAGTGGTAAAGCATCCCTTGCCAAAAATCTGGAAGCGATGGATATTGATCTCGATGCTGAACAGCAGCAAAAATTGTTAAAACGCATTGTTAGACTGGCAGATCAAAAAGCCAGTATCAGCGCAGATGATTTGCCTTTTATTATTGCCGATCTTCTTGAACGTAATGACTATAACTATGTTGAACTGTTAAACTGTTCAATCAATTCTGGACTGGATTTAGAATCTACAGTCAGTATCCGTGTGCGGATTAAAGATAAAATTTTCAAAGCCAGTGGCAGTGGTAATGGCGGTTTTGATGCATTTATCGGCGCAATGAAGAAGGTGCTAGATAAAAAAACCTTCGTTTTCCCTGAATTACTTGATTACCAACTACGTATCCCGCCTGGTGGAAAAACCAGTGCGCTTACGGAATGTAC
>JBATHQ010000690.1:0-3216 GCA_049667005.1 Psychromonas sp. | reverse complement strand
CCAGAAGGTTGTACCAACGAGATCAAAGAAATTTACCAACAAAACCATCACATGCTAGTGGCGCAGGCAAAGGCAATGGCTTTATGTCATGACATGGTTGAAGGTGGAAAAATCGGTCCCGCTCCCAATATCTCATTAGTCTATCCTGCTTCATGTAAGCCTGAAGATGTTATTGCCTCTCAAAATTCAAACGCAATTCAAAGCTGGCTTTATTTAGATATGTCTGTCCATGGCGTTTATAACAATTTGGTATGGGCATACCTTGAAGAACACGATGCAACACCAACATTTGCCCCCGGCGATGAAGAAGCCTTAAAAAATGGCAATCCTGATTTCATCGGCTTTAACTATTACAACACCTCGACGGTTGAAGATTATCCATTGCAGGATACGGAAGTAAAATCATCTAAGACAGATCAACAAAATAAGGGCGGTATGAAAGGGTTTTATAAAGTAATCCGTAACCCTAACTTGGGCAGTACAGAATTCGGATGGGAAATCGATCCCGTCGGATTCAGATCAACAGTGAGAGAGATCTATTCACGTTACCGATTACCGTTAATTGTGACTGAAAACGGATTAGGTGCTTATGATACGTTAACTGAAGATGGAAAAGTTCATGATGCTTACCGTATTGAATATTTACGTAAACATCTCGAACAAATTCAGTTAGCCATTACAGACGGCGTAGAGATGATGGGATATTGTCCATGGTCAGCCATTGATTTAATCTCAACCCATGAGGGCGCCGTTAAACGTTATGGGTTTATCTATGTCGATCGCGAAGAGTTTGATGTGAAAAATCTTGATCGTTACCGTAAAGATTCTTTCTTCTGGTATAAAGATGTGATCGCCTCAAACGGACAAAATCTGTAATTTTACTGCAAAATTACCAGGCTTATTTAAAGCCTGGTAATTCCAGCCATATCCAAACTACCTGAAGATACCGATTAAGAATTTTGCCCGAGAGCTACAAAGCAGTGCTAGCTTTCGGGTGAATTTACCTAAGAGCAAGACCATAAACGATGATCTTAGGTGTCTTCTTTCAGACTAGATCTGACAAATCTACCCGCGCTATGCGAGAGCAGATCGGCTGATTAATGAGATGGAGTTGATAATGAAATATATACTTGTGCATGACTTGGGCACATCAGGTAATAAAGCAACACTTTTCACAACTGATGGGAAAATTGTTAAGTCAGAAGTGGTGACCTATGAAACCATTTATCATGGCGAAGTCAATGTAGAGCAGAACCCGGATGATTGGTGGCATTCAGTCATTGAATCAACGAAGCGTTTGGTTGAGGGTATCAAGGTAGAAGATATTGCGGTTATATCTTGTAGTGGCCATATGCAAGGCATGGTCTGTTTAGATAAACAGGGAGATCTGTTGTACAACTCTCTGATATGGATGGATCAAAGATCCGTAGACCAGATGGAACAGCTAAGAGCAAACATATCGGAAGATCGCGTTTATGAGATCACAGGGAATCGCTTAAGCCCAATCTATACATTAGAAAAGCTCATGTGGATGCGAGATGAGCAACCAGAAGTCTATAAAAATATCTATAAAGTCCTTAATACCAAAGACTATATCACCTACAAACTAACCGGTGCTTTGGTCACCGATTATTCCGATGCATCAGGTACCAACGCCCTCGATTTAACCAATCGCTGTTGGTCAACGGAGATATTAGAAGCCGCAAATGTGCCCTTGGACATATTTCCCGAACTTCATGAGTCTATTGATATTGTTGGCCATGTCACTGAGTCAGCAGCCCAGGCATGTGGCTTAATTCCAGGCATACCGGTTGTATGTGGTGGTGGTGATGGCGCTTGTGGCACGGTTGGTGCTGGATGTATCAATGAAGGGGATGCCTATTGCTGCATGGGAACATCTGCGTGGGCAGCGATGACCACCAACAGCCCGGTAATTGATACAAAGAAAGCGGTCTTTAACCTTGCCAATGTTATTCCAGGGAAGTTCATTCCTATCGGTGCGATGTCCTCATCGGGTGTTGCATACCAATGGGGCATTGATCTGTTTGCTAAAGTGGAAAAATTAAAAGCTGAATCTACAGGGACTTCTATTCATACTCTTGTTGAAGAGGAGATGAGAAGGTCTGGCGTAGGTGCGAATAAATTAATATTCTTACCTTACCTTCATGGAGAAAGAAGCCCAAGATGGGATCCGGAAGCCAGAGGGGTATTTTTTGGTCTAACATCCAAGCATACCACGGGTGACCTGTTGCGAGCTATATTGGAAGGCGTTGCCTTTAACCTCGGAATGATCGTTGATGTGTTTAAAGAACACATCGATGTGAAAGAGATGAACTTGATTGGTGGTGGTGTGAACCAGTTACAGCAACAGATTCTTTGCGATATTTTTGAGGTGCCAGTGAATACGGTTGCCAATAGCCGATCAGCATCAGCCGTGGGTGCGGCTGTTGTTGCAGGTGTTGGCGTTGGAATATATAAAAACTTTGATGCGGTGAATAAATTTATTGAACTACACGAAACTTATCAGCCCATAGAAGATAATGTCGCCACCTATAAACCTCTTAAAGATGTTTTTGACCAGGTATATTTGAACCTGATAAATGTATATAAAATATTATGATGTGTGCTTAATATAATATTTACGTAATTAGTGAGCTAACAAATTGGGGACCTGTTAGCTCTTTTTACCTGATCAGCCCCCAACAACTTCAAAATGCAGAAATCAGCACAACAGTAATAGCGAAATCAAACTCATAAAGCCGTAATGAGGGTGAAAAAGCACACCCTCCCCTACCTTTTTTTACTCTGTTATTTTGTGACATTAATCTTTTAATAAGCATATTTCGTTAATAATTTGCTGTTGATCACACTTCCGGGCAATTCGTGCAACCGCTTGCAAAAACCGAGGACACTTTGTTTTATACTTCACTCAAGCAATGACCAAACTGATAAATAAACATCTAAACAGGAGTAATAATATGAAAAAAATCTTTCTTTGTTGTGCCGCAGGTATGTCTGCCGGCATGGTCGTTTTAAAAGAGAATAGATGATGTCAGATGTAGATGAAAAAAAGGTAAAAAGTGCGAATTTTGAACAACCCGTGAGCGCAATCTCGTTCGTTCACGGGCGAGTTAGCGATTAAACTAAATTCTTTTTAATGATTTAGAAGTTTTTACCGCTTTTTCTGACGGTGGTTCTTGCTGATTTTCAATGTAT
>JBATHQ010000689.1:0-3899 GCA_049667005.1 Psychromonas sp. | reverse complement strand
ATAATTTGATCAAAACGGATAGGATCGGCCAGCTCACCTGCGTTGTAAACTATGCGCATATTTTTCTCGATAGCATTTAAAGCATCATCAAACTGTTTAAAGACAGCCGGATTTTGTTGCTTGATATAATCAGCCAGACTGGCACCGCTGATATTTTCCCCCTCGATAGTCTGGTACACACCGTAAAAAGCGTTACGTATCCCCTGCAGGTTATAATAAATGGCAATGTGGCTTAAATCACTGAAACAATCATGTTCCTGTTCAGGATCTAAACTTTCTAAACCCTCATTCATTCGAGCCGATGCCAGTTCATCGATTGCCATCGTTTTCATTGCAAATAACATATAACGCAGACCATCTTTTGCTGTTTTAAAGTTGTTTGCCAGCGTGCCTTTACTATTTGCAGCCTGGTCAGTCCACTCGGCAGTCATTGCGCTTAAATCATCCACAAGCAACTGTGTTACTACACTTAAGTAGGCACGGCGACGGTCACAGTTAGCTGCGCTGCACAGCCCACTGTTATCACTTTGGAAGTCGTTAACACTACGCTCGCCCGCACCTGCTTTTGTGCCATTTAAATCCTGCCCCCAAAGCAGGAATTCAATAGCGTGAAAACCCGTTGTTACGTTGGCCTCACCACCCACTCCGTTTTGGGCAAGCAGATACGCTTTGCTGATCGCAGGCCCCTCAGTTTGATTAATAATACCGGCATTTATATTACCTTTGACGTAATCAATGGCTTGTTCATCTAACGGCCAGGCATTTACCTGCCCTTCCCATGCATCAACACTGTTCAGACCACCGTCACTATCAAGATCGGCATTAAGTGTAATATCGGTATCCCAACGCAGGATTTCTGACTGTTGATAAGGAATACGGGCAAGTTTATAAGCTTCTTTTGCACTGTGCAGGTTTTGCTCGGTCGGTGCCGCTAACAGAGCCTCGATTTTTTGCTGCAGAGTCAACGCAGTGGTCAATGAATCGTTATAAACGGCATGAGCCATTTTAATATAGTGATCTTTGACATCCTGTTCAGTGACGGTTGTCGCCGCCGCTTGACCCGGTTCAGTTTTGTCAGCAAATACCACAAAAGCAGCAACGGCTGAAAGTGAAAGTAATGCGGCGATGATTTTTTTAGTTAACATGAAGCTATCTTCCTTGTTTTAATTTATGTCATAATTAATGATAGTGATTATCATTAACGAATGGTAATCACTATCATTCTCAAAAACAAGTTTTTTGATAAACACAAAGAGGTAACAATTTGAGTTGTTTAGAAGGTTTGATCTCCCCCTGGCGTTTTTTATTGGCAGCGGACCAGCGTATCTACTGGTTGTATCTGTTGAGCAGTGCGCTGATTGCTGTTTTTATTTCCGGTAAGCAGTTATTTTCAGCAAAGCAATGGTTTAACCGCTCCAGCCTGGTGGATCTGTGCTGGTTATTTATCAATCAGTGGCTGTTTAAACTTATGGTTATACCGCTATTAGCCCTGCAGGTCAGTTATGCCCTATCGATTAACCGCTTTTTAATAGCGGTCTTTGGCGAGGGAAATTACTGGCTGTTAAATCAATCAGTTCTGGTGTTTTTATTCACCTTTAGCCTATTTATCGGGCAAGATTTTGCGAAGTTTTTAGTCCACTTTTTGCTGCATAAGATCCCCTTTTTATGGTGCCTGCATGCCGTACACCACAGTGCCACCACCCTCACCCCTTTGACGTTATACCGAATTCATCCTGTAGAGATGTTAATCCACAGTCTGCGCAACCTATTCGTTGGTGCATTAATCAGTGGTTTGTTTGTCTATCTGTTTCAAAATCCGCTTGGTATAACCCAGATCCTGGGTGTTAATCTGTTTGTTTTTATCTTTAATATTGCAGCGAGTAATTTACGTCACAGCCCTGTGTGGCTGGGATTTGGCAAGTGTGAATATCTCTTTATCAGCCCAGCACAACATCAAATTCACCATAGCGCTGCAGTGGCGCATTTTGATAAAAACTTCGGCAGCGCCTTGGCAATTTGGGATTATTTATTCAACACATTACTGCTTAGCAAAAAACAATCGGTAAAAAGTGTTGGCCTTGATAATAAAGGAATTGATCGGCAAACCCTTAGGCAGCAATGGCGGGGTATTAAAAATTAGTTTTCATAGCAACCCGCTATATCCCGATGATCTTCCGGGAGTAGAGCAAATACATTAGTCGCAAAGAGTTAGCCTTGATGGGACTCTATGGGAGGTGTTTTAAACTTGAGAAGTGATGGCATTTTGGACTTTATTAGGAGTTATTATATCAATAAGTCCATTCTCGGTCAGGCTCATAGGAGCCTGACTTTTTATTTAAAAAGAAGTGTAACGATGGATCTGCAAACAGCAGTAAAACAACCTTGTTAAAAGGTCAGCACTTTATCTGCGCTCATTGTCCATTGCGACAACTCAATCAAAGTGCTGATTTTAGCCCCTTCAATTAACTGCGGTTCACTAATTCCACGCGCGTCTACACAGGTTTTACAGAGTTTTAATGTTGCCCCCTGCGCTAACAATATCTCCAGCATCTGCTCAATATTATAACCTTCCGCAGGGCGCTGATTTGCCAGTGTAGCGGTCACCGAATCAGACATTAAGAAGATATTAATAGAGACCTGATCGGCATATTCTTCCTTAATGTTTAATGCCAGACGTAATGCGTTGAATGTTTTCTCAGAGCCGTAAGGCCCCTCGTTTAAGATAAAAAGTAATGTTTGCATAATAGTAAAACTCACTGTTTTTTAAAAAACTGAAACCGTCAACGTACGAGTGAAGGCAAACGCTATGATGCTTGCTCAAACTCTTTTTGGTAACGGCTGATATATAGAAAATTGAACTTTAAATTTTAATAAAATAGGGGATTGCCACTAAAATACAACCGACAACAAGCAACATAAATACACTGGACAGAAAATATGGAAATACAAAAAGTGCTAAGCCTATGCAGAATGGCACAATCGCTTTTTGCTTTTTTCCATAGATAAAATAACCGCTGCCGATAGCTGCAAACAAAACACTCCAAACTATCATAGATGAACTTTCCATTTGGACATTACCTGCTCAATATTAATTACCACATAAGCAAAATAGTATCATAGCAAGTCCATTAATTTTACATCCATTTATGCTTGTTAAAAATAAATTAAAGGTATAAAAGCATTTTAATTTTCCATTTCATTTTATATTTGCCAGTGTATTATGTTATCTCGATGTGAGGACGACCTCACCACTCTATTTACTCAGGGGACGACCCCTAAATTTAATAGGGTGTTATTATGTCTTGGCTAATCTTATTTATTGCTGGAATGTTAGAAGCTGGCTGGTTAGTTGGTATTCAAAAATCCGATTCGTTTACAAACCTCCCTTACGCAATATTTGCCGTTTTCTCAATGGCGCTCAGCTTAGTGCTGTTTTCAATTGCAATAAAAGAGATACCTATTAACCATGCATATCTTGTCTGGTTAGCTATAGGCGCATCAGCAATTACGATCATCAATCATTATTTTTTTGAGCAACCACTTTCAATTCGGCAATTGCTTTGCTTTTGCTTGATATTGACCGGCGTGGTTGGTTTGAAAATGACCCATTAATGCAACCAAAACACAACCAAAAAGTAAGGAGATAAAATGTCCGGTGAAAAAGATTTAACAAAACTAATCGCTTCGATGACCCCTGTTTTAGCCGAGAATGAATATGTTTTTGCAACGCTTGAGCGTTATGATTACCAACAGTTAGCGCAACTCAACCCAATCGGTACTTTTCAGGAAAAGGAGGGATTAACCGTTATAGTGGCAAAGGAAAAAGCGGAACAATTGAACATTGCCTACTCCGGTGCGTTTAAATGTATCACATTAAACGTCCATTCCAGCCTCGATGC
>JBATHQ010000688.1:0-2745 GCA_049667005.1 Psychromonas sp. | reverse complement strand
ATTTTAGCTAAGGAATCGTTACAAAATAACTTGCGCTAAATTGTTTCCAAAAAGCCCCAAATGACTGGCTATTTTGAAAACAAAAACGTAAGTAATTTTGAAGCCAATCCTATATATCTATTTCATTTGCTGAGATTCCCGCCAAAAGACTGCGGGAATGACGGAATGCAGTGTTCACTGCTTATTCCGAGCTCAGGTTCTATTAACTCTTTATTGATCCTTTCAACGTCCTTGTGCGTATGGACTTACTAAATAAACAATACCAAGGAAGCGTTAAATGGCTGATACCCAAGTTGTGCAAAATCAAAAAATTAATCGGATTAGCCCGAAGTCGTTGCTGCAAAGCAAATGGACCAAAATAACTGTGGTCAATAAAGAGCGGCATTTTGTTGTCACTGAACTTGAATTTGACGAAGATAAAAAAATTATTCGCTGTGTTATACAAGCAGTTATCAACCATGCTGAATATGAAATCAACTGGCGAGAGCTTAAAGATAAGAATCAGTGGTTAATTGGCTGGCAATAATTTATGTACCTGCAACTGACTTTGCGCAGTGTATTTGTTTATCTGAACTAAACTTATAGTATGTATTATTAGGGAGGCATTCATTATGGGTGACTTTACTGAAAAAATTAAAATGCGTGGCAAGGCGGAAGAAGATCTTTATTTTGATAGATTAAACCGCCAATTGATTGAAGTTATGCATGAGAAAATGAAGGAAAAACTTGCGCAGGAGAATGATAAAAATAGCAAAAACAAAAATGAAGATTTATCTGAAGAAGATAAATCTAAATAATGTTTATAAAAATCCCCTTGTAAAGCGCACTTACATAGCGTTACCGGTGCAGAAATCCGTAGCCTGTCAAAGTCTATTGCCAATTTTTAAGTAGATGACCCACCCTGTTCGCTGGTGTTTTGCACAGTTTTTGCAGCAGCGTGAACGGAATGTTGCTTAAACCGTAATCTATCCCGATTTTATCAATCATTTTTAACCAAAGTCGCGCCGTCATTTCAGAGTCGAATAAAGCTCGGTGAAAATCCCCCTGCTCCTGGATATTCAGATAATTAATCAAAGTGCCTAACTTATGGTTAGGCGCATTGGGTAAAATCCTTCGCGCTAAAAGCATTGAGCAGCTTATTTTGCCCACGTAGCTTCTCGGTATTTTTTGTAACTCCGCATCTAAAAAGCTTTTATCAAAAGACGCATTATGTGCAACCAGATTGAAATCACCAATAAAATCGCAAAAGTCGTTCATTACCTCGCGGCATGGCGCTGCCTCCGCTAACATTTGATTGCTGATACCGGTAAAATTTTCAATAAAAGAATTAACCCTTATACCGGGATACATTAAAGCTTGAAATCGATCCGTTAACAGACCATTTTCAATGCGCACAGCCCCTATTTCAATGGCCCTATCGCCCATTTTGGGCGACAGCCCCGTGGTTTCAAAATCGAAAACCACTATATTTTTTGCATCAGACATTTTAAAAAACCATTTTATGTAGTTAGTAATTAGATATTAGGGATTATTGAGTTTGTGAGAAATAGATATCGCCATAATAGGTAGTTGCCTTCTGCCCGGCATTATCACTGTCAGTCATCACCGCAATAGCATCTATATAACGCACCTCTTTACCGATTAATTTTTTTAAATCCTGTTGCACATTGCGACTGTAAGATAACCATTTTCCTAAGTTTTTTTCTCCGGATTCTATGGCAAACATGGTGGCATTGGATGTAAATGGATTTGGCCATACCTGACCTTGTCTGAAAGAGGATGACCAGACATAGTTAAGTGCCTGTGTTTTCCAAAAAAAGGCTCCGCCATCAACGACAATATAGATTCGAGCAACAAAATCATCGCCCTGCTTGCTGCCTTCGTTTAAACCTTTATACAGTTTATCGGTTTTCCAGGACCAATGCAGGTAAGGTGTTTTGTTGAGATCGATCCTTTTTTCCACAAACAACCCTGAAGCAGAGTTATTACTCACCGCTTTAAGGATCGATTTAGTTTTATCATCAGAGTCTTTAACAATACTGTATTGCGTTTTTCCGGAAAACTCTTTGATCACCCAGTTATCTATCGTTCCCTGCGAAAAATTACCAAGGTAGATATTCTTTTCAGCACTACTCGCCCCGACAGAAACCAGTAAAAATAGCGCAGACAAGCAGCGGGGTAAATACGTTATTATTTTCATATTATCTCCGGTTAAATTATTCAATAAACCATCTATTAGATCTGTGTAGTTTATGTTTCCCACCTTTCCAAATAAAGGATATTAAGGTTTTTATATATATTGGAGGTTGGGTCTGTTTGTTGTTTTGAAAATATATTCCCATTCAGCGTAAAGTGAGGCTTCATGGATTACTTATAACTGTACCTTATTGCATCCTTTTTACCATTTTTGTTTAACGCCATTAATTTACTGTTGTCGGCTAAAAATATCGGTAATGAGTTATGTTTTTTTCGAACAACGGCTTTGTCCAAATCATCTTTATTACGCAGTGTTGCTTTGGCTTTTGGAAAAAATACATTGCTCTGTTTATTATGTTTTTCCAGGCCAAAATAGATAGAGTCTATCGGCTCTAATATCTGCACTAATTGACGGTATAGTTCATTGGTTACAAAATGGGTAAAACCACAGATATGGTGGACAAAATAGAAGCGTTTATCGGCCTGCTTTCTGATATCAAGGTCTTTAATTGAGGTGATAATTTTTTTGCACCTGTCCTTGGCGGCATT
>JBATHQ010000687.1:0-2107 GCA_049667005.1 Psychromonas sp. | reverse complement strand
CCTCTCTGTCGAGATATCCTTCCCCTTCTCTTCCTCACGTGTATTTAAAATGAAACAAGAACCACTGGGGTTATCCAAGAAATATATTATTGATAGCATAAGAGAATTCTATAAACATACATTCAGGCACTGTAATGAGCCTTTAGTCAAATGGGAGGGAGATAAAAGTAACTGTTGCCAAATGGTTTATCCAATTAGTCACTTATTTGTTGAACAAATCATTATCGATACAGAAAATAAATTACTAACAGTGATAGCTAACGGAACACCTGTTCCAAAGTTATTCCGAACAATCCCTTTTTAGCAACTACCGGACAATCTACTCGCTCTGACTCGCCAAAAGCTAGGCAAACGAACATAAATCAAATGTTGTGCGTACTCATAAAAAAACAGAAAAAAGATGGTTAAAAAAGACTGGCTATTAACTAATAAAAAATAGTGGGGTTAAGACAGGTATGGGTATTAAAAACAAACAACCATAAACATCTCAATCTGCACTATGTTACTCAAATAAATATGGATCTGGTCAAATACTGCATGTGCTAAATTAAAAAAACTGTACGTATACGTATATTGTTGTGACCAAGTAATATTGGCCACAAATTTTCGAGTACGCAAAATTATGTCGGTTAATCGATCATAATCCATGACGTGGTTTAATGGATTCACACACCCCAGTTAAGACATAATGAGCTTAATTGGAGAAATAGAATGACAACACGTAAAAAATATTCAATAGAATTTAAATTAGATGCAATATCGCTCGTTAATGAGCAAGGTTACAATAAAGCTGAAGCGGCTAGAAACCTTGGAGTGAGCCCCGGATTACTTGGTAAATGGATTAGCGAGGCGGAAAAGGATGATGGCCTCGCTTTCAGAGGTAATGGCAAATTAACACCTGAACAATTAGAAATTCGTCAGCTCAAAGAAGAAAATAGAAAACTTAAAATGGAGCGTGAAATCCTAAAAAAGGCGACGGTCTTCTTTGCAAAAGAAACGAAATAAAGTATTCGTTTATAACTGAGCATAAGAAGACCTGGCCAGTGAGAGTAATCTGCCCTTTGATTGGTGTTAAAAGTCGCAATTATTACAGTTACTTAAAGCGAGCTAAAGATCAAAAGTATTCACCAGATCATGGCGACATGATCGAAATGATACAAAAAATATCAGAGAGCAGCGATTACACCTATGGAAGCCGTAGAATGCAGAAAAGCTTAAATGCATTGAGCTTCCCGGTTGGACGATGGAAAACAGCACAACTAATGAAAGAAGCTGGCGTTTGGGTTCGTTATAAAAAGAAATATAAAGTGACGACAAACAGCGAACATAAGAAACCAGTATTTAAAAATGAGCTTAAACAAAAGTTCAAATACGAACAGCCAAATCAGGCTTGGGTTGGCGATATAACCTATATATGGACAACTGAAGGCTGGCTTTATCTTGCAGTTGTAATTGATTTATATTCAAGAAAAGTGGTTGGATGGAGCATGTCACCAAGAATGAAGGCAAGCCTTGTTTGTGATGCATTGAAGATGGCAATTTGGCAACGGAATCCCCCCGAAGGGCTTATTGTGCATTCAGATCAAGGTGTTCAATATGCAAGTGATAAATATCGAAAGCTACTCAACAGTTACGGACTTATTGGAAGTATGAGCAAAAGAGGCTGTTGTTGGGATAACGCGGTAGCAGAAAGCTTTTTTGGCAGCTTAAAGCAAGAAAGAGTGCACTGGTATAACTACTCTACTCGCTACGATGCACAACAAGATATATTGAATTACATTACCATGTGGTACAACTGTGATCGACTTCATTCTTACTTGGAATATTGTAGTCCAAATAATTTTGAAATGATGAACGGGTATTTAAAAAAAGTAGCTTAACTGGGGTGTGTGAATTTAGTTGACCACGTCAAACAGTGTAGGTAAAAGTACGGTACTAATGGCATTATTTTATTTGCAGCAGATATTAGAAAAAGGGCAGTGTGATCCGCAACAAATAGACGCATTAGGTAATAAGTTCGTGGGTGGGTTTAAAAACTTGATCCACGGGAAAAATATAGACAACAGTATCAAACTAAAGCTTGAATATGACAAAGGTGATGCAATAG
>JBATHQ010000686.1:0-2250 GCA_049667005.1 Psychromonas sp. | reverse complement strand
TTAATATTAACAGCGAAAGGACGGGCGACTCCGGAGGCGCGCTCTGCTGAATTATAAAACGTGTTGCCTTTTTACTGCCTTCGGACTGACTGTCTGCGGCGGGTCTAAAGGCAATATAATCACCTTTAATGATATTGCCGATATTTTTAACTTCGGAAAAGGATACGGAGGTCTGTTCTAACCAGAATTGTGAACCTTCGGTTATTAACTCTTCAAATTGGGGGTTGATCAGCGCGCTGGCAACAAAGTGTTGATCTTCTTTGGAATACTGGAGATCGGTAATGCGGCCAATATCGTGACCTTTAAATAAAATGCCGGCTCCTTTGGGCAAGTTCTTGATATTATCGGTGATCAGCTCTATCGCCAAACCCACTTGGCTATCTGCAATGCTGTCATACAGTTCAAACTGCTTGTTACTGTCAAGCGGCTGATCTGAGTCTGGTGATGAGAACGTAATGCCGCCGGCAATAAAAGAGATCATGCTATCGAGTGAGACATCGACACCCTGCGCGGAAATATTGGCTTTTAAGCCGCTAATATTCCAGAATTTACTTTCGTTTTTCACGAGGTAGTTATAGTCGCTGTCTACATAGGCTTTAATATTGATGTACTGGCTAGATTTATCTAAACGGATACGAACGACCTCACCTACTTTTATTTTTTTGTAAAATAAGGGTGTGCCGACACTGATTGATCCTGCCGTCGTACTGCGCAGATTGACTAACAACGCATTGTCTGGAATGCTGATAGGCTGATCAGTCTGGGCGATAAACTCAGTTGCTTCATCGCCACCGCCGGGTAGCATATCGATATAACTGCCGGAGAAAAGGGTATCCAAACCGGATATCGATGTCAGTGATGCTTTTGGTGAAACTAACCAGAATTTGGTGTTTTTCCGCACCATAAATTTTGCGTGTGACTCAATTTCAGCGGTAATATTGACGCCGCTGTCTTTATCCAGCTCAATTTTTTTGACCGTCCCGACAATTACGCCTTTGTAACGTAATTTGGTTTTATCCACGATGATGCTTTCTGCATTGTCAAAGTGAATGGTAATAATGGCTTTTTCATGGGTGAGATTTTGAAAGACAAACCACGCGGCCAGCAGCGCCGCAACGATCGGCAGAAACCAGATTGGCGATATGCCTTTAGACTTTACAATTATTGCCTGTGTATTTGAATCTTGGTCATTCATTATTTTTTAACATCCCAAATTAAACGCGTATCGAAACTGTTGGCGGCAAACAGGGTGGTCACTACCACCACTGTAAATGAGGTCGCTGCTATGCCGGGGTAAACAGCGAGTAGATGTCCTTTATCAAACACGGCGGTCATGATTGAGATAACAAAAAGGTCTAATATCGACCACTTTCCGATCCAATCAACCAATCCAAATAGCTTGAGCTGCGTTCTTGGTGGGAATCGCCATTTAAACTGAATGGAAAGTAATATAAAGGCTAATGCCGCTATTTTGAAGATGGGGACTATTATCGAAGCGATAAAGACGATGATCGCGATAGTCAGCATATCACTTTCAACTAAACTCATTATCCCGGAGAAAATGGTGTCAGGATAAGGGATATTATTTTTTAATAGATAGGTGATTGGATATAAGTTTGCCGGAAAAATAAAGATAATCGAGGTGATCAGCAGTGCCCAACTTTTCTGCAGGCTGTTTTTTTTACGCAGCTCAATAGGGCTTGCACAAACCGGGCAGTGCGTCGGATGCAATGTATACTGCGAATAGTTTTCGCAAACTTTACACAGTTGCAGTCCCTGCTCCTTACCTGTTTTTCCGGCTATCGGGTTATTTTCCATCGATATAACGCTCCCAATAATTATGGTTGCTGTAATGGCTGATAATGGTCATATCGAGCAGCATCAGCGCAATCAAAAAATAGAAACCGTAGCCGAAATAGAGATCTGCATAACTTATCAATTTAAACACCGCCACCATTAAACTGACCATATACACCTCTAACATTGACCAGTGCATCAGTGCGTGGGTAGCGTGTAAAATCTTTGGTATATAGCTTGGATAATAGTTAAATGTTAAACAGGCGCTGGTAAAAGCAATTGATGAGATCAACAGGGTAGGAGCGATAACGGCGCAAAACAATACGGCAAATGCCACCACAGGGGCGTTCTCTAGCATCATAAATGCCCCGTGCAGTAAGTTAGTATCTTCGGTAATACCTAATAGATGCACGGATATTAGCGGAAAATAAAAAGCGGGTATCATGATCAGTA
>JBATHQ010000685.1:0-3983 GCA_049667005.1 Psychromonas sp. | reverse complement strand
TTAGTCACGTCAGCATTCCTATTTAGACGCCGGAGAAAAGCAGCATCTCTTTAACCTTCGAGCTACAAGGAGAAGGATAAAACCCTTCTTTTTTCTGGCGAAACAGATCGTATATATTTGACCTTTTCAACTATTATACAAAATTCGAGGCTGTCATAATAACGGTTTAACTGCTTATACCAAATCCAACTCGTGGGAAGGATAAGTCGTTAGACGAAGGTTATCAACCGGCAGTTACGTCCACTTGACTCAATCTATTTAACCCTAACCTCGACTATATCCTACTTAAAATTCGCTAAAAAAGCAGCAAATGCGATGGACAGCGTGAGACGAAAAGGCCATTAAAAACAGTGGTTACACAGAATAATTTACAGGATAATAACTCTTTGCATAATAACTCTCTTTTCTAACGCAATGGTATAGCTCAATAAGATTATTGATTACTGCCATCACGTTTGTTGCCAATAATCCAATTGGTTTTTCTTTTTCGCTAATTATTTGCTTTCAACACTGCCCAAGTCTGGTTTTTCGCCGAGAAAAATGTCCCTTTGTAAAACTGTTTCTCCCTCAAAGATAAATTCCTGCGCACCACTATCAATGGCAGGGCTACCGTCTTGTAACTTATAAACACTGTCAAACATCGGATCTGCATTTAACGTGGTTTCCTGAGTGATATTGGAATCTAAGATGTTATCGTTGGTATTATAGTATAAGTTATAGGCAGCGATTGAATTACCGTTAACGCCTTTTATCGCGTAGAGTGATGAATTAGCAAAAATATTGTTCACCGCGACCAGATTGTCTCCTCCTGATAATCCTACTTTGTTGCTAACAATGGTATTGTTGAAAACATAGATCCTCTCAGGTACGCTTGCTGAACTGAGATCTTCCACCGTGTCCCCGTTGGCCATCAGTCCTATTCCTGCATCGTCACTATTAGTGATCAGATTATTTTCAAAAGTAAAAACTCTATTTGAGTTCGCAGGATAGTCAATTAACTGAATTCCATCTTCTCCCACATCATCGATTGAGTTATTACGTATAATAATGTTTACGATTGAACCGGAATAGTCAAAGTTACGAATCTCTATGCCATCATCTTTGCATATCTTGATGTTATTGTCGGCAATCAGGGTTTCGCCGGGACCGTCAAGGTCAATGGCGTCATCGCCAGAACCAATAAACTCATTAGCAATAATGTTGCCGCCAGTACCCTCTAAACTCATTGCATCTGAATCGACGTTATCAAATAAATTATTCAGAACTTCGCAGAACGCGTAGCACTGCACTCCTTTTTCTCCGTTCATAATTGTTAAGCCAATGATTTTTGTATTTCCTGCATTGTCGTCGACCAGAATAACGGGAGCCCCATCCTTAATGATCGTATTTTTTACATCACTTGTATCGGCCGAAAAAATAAACCGAGATGCAATTGTAATTCCTGGCGAGGAAACTTTAACGCCGCCTGTATAGGTTCCTGGTGCAATAAGAACCAGATCACCGGCCTTGGCTGCATCGACTGCAGCCTGAATGGATGTGTACTGTTCCGGTACATTCAGGGTTTCGCCAGATGGTGGCGTTGATGGGGCTAGTGGCGGAGTTGTCGGAATCGTATTGCTCACTTCATTTGCAACTTGAACAACTACCAAGTTAGATTCTGTTGTATTCCCCACCGAATCAGTGGCTATTGCGGTCAAGGTAAAAAAACCATCGCCTATTTCAGCAGTGTCCCAGCTTAAACTAAAAGGGGTTTGTGTAACTGGAGAGTCTATATTTCGACTGTCCCACTGATATTGAACGCTGGCCACTTCTGAATCATCGCTGATCTCAACCTGTAAGTTAATGGTGCCGGAAATGATGTCTCCATCAGAAGGGGTTTTTAATTCTATCGTTGTCGGTGTGGTGTCAACATCATGGTGGTATTCGATATAAAGAAGCGGTGCTCCCGCCTGATCTCCATCAAAAGCTTCGGCGACTCTTTGCCCCGTACCGGTGAAGATAAATGCCATGGCATTGCCACTGCTCCAACTGGTTGCAGAGATAATCTCCTGTACAATCGTTGACAGATCCGGGGTGCGCTGATCTTCTTTTTCTACGCCAACAACGTTCCAAACAGCAGGCTCCCACATTACAAATGTATTGGTTTTGCTTCGACTACTGATATTGTATTGTGTATTATCGAAAGCAAGCGCATTGTTTGTGCTTTCACCATAAATGTTGAACTGCGCACTTTCCGAAGAGCTTTCATCTGCTTTGAACTGGATATAAGCTTTGGTGATAACTGCATTATCGGGGATAACCAGATTGGTAAATCGCATCCCTACCGTCTGCACCTGTTTGTCTACAACTAGTTCAAGGTCTGAACTGTCAATATAGATGCTGCCGTTTATCCGCTCCTCGGCATCATCTGTACTTGCTGAAACCCGGCTTTGTAGAATTGAAAGTTCTGATTTGTCGTTTTTGACTACCATAATTGACAGCTCATCGAAACTATGTAACTCGCCATCGTACCCCGTGAGGCGCAGTACATAGGTTCCAACCGTCGAGAAAGAAGCTGTGGTGTTAGGGGTGTTAGGGTTAGTGAAGCTAACTTCCCCTGGGCCGCTCTGTTTGCTCCATGTCGTGATCAATGCACTATCAGGTATCCCGTCATCGGAAACACTACCGTTAAGCAAGGCATTATCAGACAGTGTAATCAACTGATCCTTTCCGGCCGAAACTACAGGGTTCGCATTTTCCTGCATGAATGAAGGTATATGCAACTCGTAAATCATGCCGTCATTCTCATCAGGATCGTTATTATTGTCTTCACCGAGAGCTACCATGTATAGGCTGGTCTTTGACGGATCCTCGCTGCTAGGTGCCAGAGCAAGTCCCGCGGGTCTTTTGGGATTGATATTTGATATGTCAATCGTGCGCAGTAATAATCCTTCTGTGGAGGTTTGAATGATTAAATCTTCGCGACTACCCACGATAAACAAAGTGTTGTTTGTTGAATCAAAAACGATACCTTCAGGATCAGTCACTCCCAGACTATCTGTATCAAAACTAGTAACTAAATCATCTCCTGTTAGTACATTATCGAATACGCCATTTGCACCGGGCATAATCCTGTATACTCTCTTATCAATACCATCAACGACAAATAGGGAATTGAGCCCGTAGGTCACGTCCTCTGGATCTGAGCTTCCAAAATTATTGTCAGTGGTGAACGAAGTGACTGTGTCGTCATCGGTAAGGCAAAGAGAATCATCCCCCGGATCAATCTCGTAGATTGACTTGCGATCATCATCAGAAAAGAAGCAATGGTTATTCAAAGGGTTGATTGTTATCCCTGTAGGCTCACTGGAAAACGGAATGGCCGAAAAGGTGTCAAGCAGAGTGCCGTGATGGTCGATCTTGAATACATTGCTCCCTTGGAAAATAGACATTTCATTAATTTCTGAATCTGAAACCAAAAAAGCGCTCTGCGAGGGCAGGTAGACGATACCTGCCGGATCTGGCGCCGGGAAATTGGAGGTATCAATAACCTGGATGAGGTTAGCCTCTACTTTGTCGGCCAACAATCGGGGAACCACTATTAGCAGAGAGATGCCTATTAACATTGCATTTATAATATAAGAATTGAACAGACGATCACCGGTTACAAGTCCAATACCAGAAATTTTTTTTTGGAAGCATTTCATAATAACACCCTCAAATAATCACATCACAAGATAAACATCCTTATTATTGATTCCTTGAAACCGTCATAGATCTCTTTAGTAGCTAGTGTTTATTCATATTATTAAGATTGATAAACACTATTAAGCTAAAAAATAGGGCGGGTTAATCAGTCATACCTAACTAAACAACAAACAAATCTTAGAGACAAATGAGTTACTATACTTTTAGCATTGAGGAGATAATTTAGAAAATAGTTAAGTTATAAAAAACGTGAAATAAGCTTTTTCAAAAACCACCATTCACATTAAGGTATTCTA
>JBATHQ010000684.1:0-4568 GCA_049667005.1 Psychromonas sp. | reverse complement strand
AAAGCCAAGCTTGAACGGCAGAAAAAATATGAAACGGTATTCATGAATGGAAAACAGGTGAGAGTGAAACGTCCTCCGATGATTGAAGGAATACCTGTTGATGAATTCATTAGTCAAAACGCAGATGCCATTTGGCTACATCAGAACGAAATGTGGGAAGAAATTTAATGTAGTGCTGTTAAATCGCTAACAATCCCCTGTAGCAATCCCCTGTAGTTAGAGTCTTCGCTCTTATTGGGTGTATAAAAAACGCTATACCTGTAAGGTTGTTAATGTTTGATCTTTACGATTTTGGATATCCATTTTTTACTAGTAATTCGGGAACATAATTAAACACATGTTAACAATTATTGCAGGCCATATTTTTGGGGGCATTTTCCCTCTTTTTATTGTGAAAAATATAAAGTTTGTATCTGTTGAATCTGGCGGTTTGTTATTAACATATTTTGCCGTTTTAGGGCTTTTATTATTTGCAGAATATCAACTGTTCAGAAGCATCAAATATGGGAAGCTTTATTTTCGCGTCTCTATTAATGAATCAGCGGGAGGCATTTTTAAGAGTTGCCAGTTTTCTTATGCAGTGCTCAGCGGATATATTATAGTCACTTCCCTGCAAAATATTATTTGATATTATGCAGATAATACCTTCCATAGCACAATCAGGCCGTTCTCTCGCTAATCGGCAATCGTCATCTATTTGTTCGAGTGAGCAACTAAGTCCAAACCAATCAACGGAACTATCTATCAGGTTAATTAACTTAGTGAGGTAGAAAGGGTCACATTATGGCTTATATTTTTCTGATCTCTTGGTGACGGGGTCTGATTTTCATTTCATTTTCCCCATTTTGAACTAAATTTACAGCATATATAATTTATTAGTAAGCAAGCAGTCCAATACATTTTTACGCAATATCAGCGTCACTTTAGTTGAAGATTGCTTACACATCCAACGTCTCGTTAGAGATATCCCTACTGTAGGAGGTTTATTTTATGTATGCGAAAATAAAACTAGCAAAAGAAAATATAAAACTATGGACAGAATTAGAAGCCCTTTATGAGCGTGAGTTATTACCAAATCAATCTGAAGATTTACAAAAACAGATAGCAGATCTGGTTGTTAAAATTAAAGCCAACTCTTCGGATGAGCGCTTAAAAATTCTTGGATAATTTCCTCCAGATCACCTTCAGCAAAACACAAGCCTATTTTTTTTAAATAGGCTTGTTGTTCAGCTTTTGTATTAAGCATATCTATAATATATACCCATGTTACCTCAAGAGGCACAGTCAGTGAGGTAAATTGTGCTGAGATGCTAGGCATCAATTTAAAGGTCATAGTGTTGCTTCTTGCTCTGGCCTCCGAGCTTGCGCCTGACAAAGCATTTTGAAGTAAAATAGGTATAAACTATTGCAGTAGGGGCAATCATGTGAGAAAAGCAGGGCTGTCCAGTCGTGTCATCTATAAGGTCATCTCATGGTAACAGAATTCATTAACTCCATACTTCCATCAATCGAGGATTTTGGTATGTGGGGGTATTGGATTGCTTTTTTCGCGGCTCTTTTTGAAACCACCATTGGCATCGGCCTTATTTTACCGGGATCAACCATTATTTTGCTGCTCGGCACACTGGCTGCGCGCGGCTATCTTGATGTCGGAGACCTCGTTTGGTTTGCCATTTTAGGCGCGGTAATCGGAGACAATATAAATTATTATCTCGGGAAAAAGTATGGTGCAAAATGGCTGAAAGATGGTTTCTGGATAGTAAAGGTCGGGCATATTGAAACAGCCAAAAAGTTCATGGATGCACATGGTGCTAAGAGTATTTTTCTCGGCCGTTTTGTACCGAGCGTCAAAGAAATTGTCCCCTTAATTGCCGGTAGCGTAAAGATGAATTATAGGACATTCATGATCTGGAATATTCTTGGGGCGGTTGGCTGGGGATTTCAATGGGTGTTTGCAGGTTATATTTTTGGGCAATCACTTAATCTTGCTGAATTATGGCTGTCACGGGCGGGTTTGTTTTTTGCTTTTCTGATTATATTCATCGCTATCCTTTACGGTTTGAAATGGTTGATTTTAAATAAAGGTAAAGGATTTTTGATTATTGCTATCTCTTTTTGGCGATCTATTAAGCAGGCGCTGATAAATAATGAGCATGTGCTTCACTGGATGCAGAAACATCCGCGCGGTATCTCTTTTTTACGGGCTAGATTTGATACCAGTGTATTTACAGGTTTTCCCCTGTCGATCTTAGTAGTGGCCTTTATCTATGCTCTAATATTGTTTGCCGGGATTGTAGAAAACTTGATAATGACTGATCCGATTATTGCAGCAGACATTCGCATTGCAAACCTGTTCCTTTCCCTCAGAAGCGACGGACTCACCCATGTTTTTACCTGGATAACCCTGCTGGGTAAAAGCCAAGTCGTATTGATGTTTATTTTCATTACTACCGTGTTACTGTGGGTATGGCAGAAAAAGGACTATATTTTACCCCTTTTTATTTCCGTTGCAGGCAGCGAATTATTTACCTATTTTGGAAAACTTGCTTTTCATCGTCCCCGCCCGGAGATGGCTATCTATGTTGAGGATTCTTTCTCTTTTCCAAGTGGACATGCGACCATCGCAGTCGCTTTGTTTGGTTATTTGGCATACCTCCTTATGCGCCTCGCTAATAGTTGGAGTAAATCGGTTAATATTTTTTTTGTGACCATTTTTTTGATAATCATCATTGGTTTTAGTCGGATATACCTTGGGGAGCATTATGTAAGCGATGTTTTGAGCGGTTATCTTGTTGGCGCGATGTGGTTGATAATCGCCATCTCTTTTTGTGAATGGCTCAAACCAAAAATAAGCTTTGAGCAGGGCAAATCACCGGGCAACCAGGTTAAATCTCCGGTCGGTCGAGTCCGCCTAATCACTTTCGTGCTGCTCTTTATTGCAGCCTCGTTTTATGTCGTTTTTTCAATGCAGTATCACTATCCACTGTCGCCGGCTGTTCGCAAGGAGGTGGTTATCGTCGCGACAAGCACCGATATATTCACAACAGAGCAGCTGAAATATACCGAGACGCTGACCGGTGAAAAACAGGAACCGATAAACTATATTTTCCTTGCCAGGAATGACAGCCAGTTGATTTCTGCGATTGAGCAGGCTGGTTGGGTCTTAACCGACAAGGCGAATCTCCCGTCATTTATCAAAGCAGTAAATGCATTGATACTAAAATCACCCTATCCATCCGCGCCTATTTCACCCTCTTTCTGGAATGCGAGAATACAGGATATCAGTTTTGCAAAAGTCTCTGG
Organism: Psychromonas sp.; assembly: GCA_049667005.1. Lineage (GTDB taxonomy): Bacteria > Pseudomonadota > Gammaproteobacteria > Enterobacterales > Psychromonadaceae > Psychromonas. The sequence goes on along the minus strand of JBATHQ010000684.1, from coordinate 1,265 downwards.
TGTAAACTGGCTCAAGAATGCGCAGCATATAAAAATATGGCGTACTCAATTTTTACAGGAAAATGGAAATCATATCTATATTGCTATGATTAATGCTAATGAAGGCTTCAAATGGGGGGTTATACCAAAAATCAGCCCGGATTTGGATACTGAACGAGAGAAGTTATATCAAGACTTTAGCCGTATAGGAAAAGTTGAAGGGCACCTGAAGCCTCAACTTGTGCAACCACATATTGGTAAAAACTTTATGGGAGACCCATTTTTTAGTGATGGTAAGGCTTATATTATTTCACTGCAATAAAGCCTTTTAAGGCGGCATCATTGAAATCCAAGCTATTTGCATCATCAAGTAGTTTGGGTATCTAATCGCTATAATCACCTTTTTTACTATCACCTGAGCATTTTCTATTAACTGTCTGGCGCTGATTAATTTTAGATCATTTGCTTATCTAGTTTGGTATAATTCTGTCTATATTAACTTTAATGTAAAATCTGTTTTTCTACTCAATTATAAGAAGCTTTAACTATGCGTTCTAATTCGTTACTTGAAGATCTCATGCAGGCCTTACAATGCCTGCCAAGTGTTGGCCCTAAATCGGCTCAACGTATGGTCTATCATTTGTTAGATAAAAATCGACAAGGGGCTTTAAATCTCAGCCATATGCTGGAAAGAGCCGTTAATGAAATAGGGCATTGTCAACAGTGCCGTACTTTTACCGAGCAGGATTTATGCGCTATCTGCAGCAATGATAAGCGTAATAAAAACGGGACGATTTGTATTGTTGAAATGCCAGTTGATGTGTTAGCTATTGAACAAACGGCATTATTTTCAGGTACCTATTTTGTACTAATGGGGCATCTTTCACCTCTCGATGGCATTGGACCGGATCAACTTGGCTTGCCGTTGCTCGAACAACAGCTTGCTTCCAGCGAACATTCAGAAATTATATTAGCGACAAATCCGACTGTTGAAGGGGAAGCGACGGCATATTATATTGCCGAGATGGCCAGAAAGTATTCTATAAAAGTAAGTCGTATTGCCCATGGTGTGCCGGTGGGCGGGGAGTTGGAGTTTGTCGACAGCACCACGCTGTCACATTCGTTTTCAGGGCGCTCGATTATTTAATACTAGTGACCTTTCGCGGTTAATTTTTGTTCGAGATAAAAGCGTTTTAATCGCGACGCGAGGTGTGTAGCTTAGTCATTCTAAGTAAATTCCTCGCAACAAAGAGTAAAACGCTTTTAGCCGAACCCTTCGGGCAGCG
>JBATHQ010000683.1:0-2068 GCA_049667005.1 Psychromonas sp. | reverse complement strand
AGTGTTAATATTACCTGGCTGCTATGGATATATAGAAAGGATATTATTGAACTAATGGGTAAAAAAACAGATGTCAGAGAAAAGCGCCGACTAAAGCGCTTTTTTACAAAAACAAAGCGTGATAGAGCTGTCAAAATAGCACCTTCAGGGGTTATCGAACAATCAAATATCACTGAACGAGAATTGCAGGGTACAATCTCATCACTTCGCGTTTATAACTTTTTGTTTGGTATTATTCTAGCAACTATTGCTCTGATTAATTTGGGAGCCTTACAAATACTTAATTATGCTTCCATCCGTGAATTTGGAATTCTGAAATCCGTTGGGATTTTCTTTCTTTGGTGCATTATTGTCATGATCGGTATTTCTAAAAAGAGAGACAAAGGTTTGATGGTGGCACTATTTGGAATATCAATATTCGCCATTCCATTATTTATCATTATCAATATGGTATTTGATGGTCAGTATGAATCATTTATTGAGGATATGTTACTAACTGTATCCATAACTTCCATCGTCATGTCGCTCATTACCTTGCTGACACCTCTAATATACTATAACAGGCTATGGCTAATTGCAGGGTATGCTTTTCTGTGCTCTTTTAGCTTATTTCTTTATGGTTCATGGCAAGGTATTCCTGTTCCAGGAGAAATATTACTAGGCGCATTTATTTTTAGTACGGTACTTGGATGGCGATGGGCTGAAAGTTTGTATGATTCACAAAAGACACTACAAGCTATGGTGGTCACGGTGATGTATGCGCATATTCAAACTTTTATTGCTTATATTACCGTCGCTACAAATATTTGGGTTATTTTGTTCTTTTTATAGCGTTTCAACTGTTCGCGTAACCGATAGTCTTCCCTCTATCTCCATATACTTCAAGATGCAAAATATGAGCATCAAAAACAAGCAGCAGACATATCTATCACAGGCTTGTTTTTTTAGATGGGAAGCATTATCAAGTTTTTTGTTAAATATCCATAGATATCTCTTTGTAATACGCCGGCAGACAAACGGCTAAATCATGAAAAATAGAAGAACTGAAAGATGCTCGCATTCGCTAAAAAAGGAGCATGACAATAGCTTGAATTTTCACTACCAGAGCTGATTAGGGCATATTGCACTTTAGTGATTGCAACTGCCAACAAACTTTATAATCATCAATTTACGTCGAAATCTTATTTCTGGTTTACACCATAACATTAAGATTTATATCGCAATAATATTGGGATCAGCCTTTTATGACGAATTATTGTGGAATAGCTACAGTATCTGGAATATAAAAAATTCCAATCATGTACAAGCCAGTTAACAACAAGTATATTAAATACTTATTATCAAAAACAGGTGATGAAAACATGAACATCTCAATCAAAATGTTTAGTTCCGCTTTCTTTGTAAAATTTTCAGGCCTTATACTACTTACCCTTTTTACTGTTGGCTGCAATGATGATGCTGCTCCGAATCCCGCTGCAGGATTGAAAACCAAAGTTGAGCTGAGCGACATACAAGATAAAAAAAACATTGCTCTGGTGATGAAAACCCTAACCAACCCTTTTTTTGTAGAGGTGGAACGTGGGGCTCGTCGAGCAGAAAAAGATTTAGGAATTAAATTATTGGTCAAGACTGCCGCACAAGAAACGTCCATACAGCAACAGATTGGAATTGTTGCGGATCTTATTCGCCAGCAGGTCGATGCGATTGTTATTGCCCCTGGCGATTCTGTTGAGCTTATTCCAATCTTAAAGCAGGCTCAAGATAAGGGGATTGTCGTGGTTAATATCGATAATCGCCTCGATCAAGAATATTCCAAAAGAGTCGGCCTGTTAAATGTTACTTTTATCAGTGTTGACAATGAACTTGCTGCATACAACTCAACTAAGGTGCTGACTGATAAATTAACTCAACCCACTGAAGTGGCTATTATAGAAGGGATACGTGGCGCATTGAATTCTGAATTTAGAAAAAATGGGGCTATTCGAGCATTTTCCGAAACTGAATTTGCAACGTTAGTTGCAACAGAAAGTGCTAATTGGAAAATTGATGATGCCTTTGAACTGATGAC
>JBATHQ010000682.1:0-3160 GCA_049667005.1 Psychromonas sp. | reverse complement strand
ATCATTGCCGTAAGTGTAATGAATTTGCAATCCAATCTGATTTTCAACCTGTCCACCATAGCCAATTGGCTCCTGCCGATAGGTAAGATAACCCGTCCCTGCTTTTAAAATATCCCGGCCGAATAAGTTATTGACATTGCGACCAATGCTATCCACCGGATCCAGTAGAAATAATGCACTGTTACCTAACCATTGTGATCCTAAAACGGTTCCACCATTGAGCCGAATATCTTGTTCGCTATGGAATGCCCATTCACCATAGACCCAACCCAACACCGGCGTTACTATCAAGTCCTGGATGGAGGGGACTTCTGCAAAGGCTTCCATGCCATATTCCCAGTAAAAAGCGGACATCATAAATGAGTAGATAAATGAGTCCCATTGGCGATATCCGGATTTTCGGGCTGCCTGATAATAAACCCCACCAAAATAGCCGTGCCCAACGATATTCAGGTACCACTCATCGCGATCCCATACCGGACCCTCCTTAACATGACCGAGCCACTTATTAGCAAGACTTTCATCCTGGTCCTGCCAGTTGGTCACTGAAGTCGGCATTAATGCAAGGACACCAAGCACGCCAAATCCAGTGCCCAGAACTGTGTAAGTTTGATCGGCCAGACGTTTTGAGTCTTCACCATGTTGGGCATTAAATAATGAAATGGTATAGGGCGAGTCGTAAAAGCTCGGATCAATATCTTTCGTTTCCCAAACCGAGTTGCTTGCTTTTGTATAATAGGGAACAGTTTCAGCGCTATCTGGTTCTGCCAACAGCGGTGCTGGCAATATGGCGATAAGCAGATAGATGCTACGGCGAAGTAGTAGATAATTATGTGTTAACAACAATTGCATCCCTGTTTGCTGTAGCGTCCATTCTTTATTGTGCTGATATTTACTTGTCAGCTGGAAATTTTACACCCGTTAAACGGCGGATTTCTGTGATCACCGCAGCGGTTGTTTTTGCTCGCAGAACAGTGTCCGGATCCATTTTCCCCTGTTTTATCTGCTCGACAAAAAAATCACCTTCGTAAGTCATGCTATTTTCGTGTTGTGCCTGTGTTAAATCAGTGACACTGTTGTCGCTCACTAAGGTGATCTCTTCCAATAATGAGATACGTTTAATGACGATATTACCTTGCTCACCTTGAATCTCACTGGCTAAGGCTGAGTTACTTATTTTTGAATGGTCAATGGTCACCGAGAAATCGCCATAGTTTAAAAGCACTGAGCCGCAGCCATCCACCCCGGAATCTAATAAAATCGCATCGGCTTGAATCTGTTTTGGTTTTCCAAATAAAGCCACGGTAAAAGCAACACAATAAAATCCGATGTCCATAATTGAACCATTAGAAAAAGTCGGATTAAAAGTATTTGGATTTTTACCATCCAGGTACTGTTGATAACGAGAGGAGTATTGGCAGTAATGGATATGTGCTTTACGTAACTTACCAAGTTTATGCAGATTATTTTTTATTTCTGTAAAATTCGGTAATTGCGCTGTCATGTAAGCTTCAAATAAAATAACATTGTTCGCTTCAGCCGCCTGGTAAAGTATTTCAACCTGTTGACTATTAGAGGCTAAAGGTTTTTCGCAAATGACGTGTTTACCATTTTTCAACATCAGTAAAGCTTGCTCAAAATGTAACGAATTGGGGCTGGCAATATAAACAGCCTCAAAGTAATCACTTTGGCTGAGCGCCTGCAGATCATCAAAGCAGTGTTGAACGTTATATTTATCGGCAAAAGTCTGTGCGCTACTCAGGTGACGCGAGTAAACAGCGGTCAATTTTAGAACATTATTGACTAATGTCCCGTTAATAAACTTTTCAGTTATTAAGTTGCTACCAATAACGGCAAAATTAATCATGTTATTATCCTAATCAATGGAGATATACCCGAAGAAGATTCTATTGCGGATCCCCGCATCTTCAAGTTTATAAAGCATCATAATACACAATATGAAATGTAAGAATGGATCATTCTATACCACACAACACAAAAAGATAATTATGAATACAAAGACAGCACTAATTAATCAACAACTTGCCGACGAAGCGGGCGTGACAATCATTCAAGTCAATGCCTTTATCGAACTTTATGACGATGGTAACACCGTGCCATTTATTGCACGTTACCGTAAGGAGGCTACTCAGGGGTTAGATGATATTCAACTGCGTTTATTAGAGACGCGGTTAAACTATCTGCGCGAATTAGATGTGCGACGTCAAACTATCTTAAAAACCATTGCCTCGATGGGTAAATTGAGTGCAGAGTTGCAGCATAAAATAGAAAACTGTTTTCATAAAAGTACGCTGGAAGATCTTTACCTGCCTTATAAAAGCAAGCGAATCAGTAAAGGGCAGTTGGCAATTGAAGCAGGTCTTAAGCCGCTTGCTGATAAATTATGGCAACAAGGCGATTGTGATGCACCAAGGTTAGCGCGAGGTTATCTCAATCCCGGTAAAGGATTTGCTGAGGTAGAAACGGTGCTCGAAGGCGCTTTGTTTATCGCTATGGAGTCGATTATTAATGATGCGCCTCTGCTTGAGAAACTGCGTAACTATCTGTTAGCAAATGCGGCTTTTGAATGTAAGGTGATTAAGGGTAAAGAGCAGCAAGCGGTAAAATTTAAAGACTATTTTGATTATCAGGAGCGTTTAAATAAAATAGCGCCACACCGGCTCTTAGCCGTGCTACGCGGTAAAAGCGAAGGACTGCTTAAATTAACCTTAAATGCAGATCCTAAACAGGATGACAAAATCAAAACATCCTATTGTGAAAGTGTGATTGCACATCATTTAGGTTTCTCCTGGTTACAATTATCAGCAGATAATTGGCGTAAAAAAGTGATCCAAAAATCCTGGAAGAGCAAATTAAGCGGGCAGATGGAAACGCAGTTAATAACGCTTTTAAAAGAGAGCGCACATACTAATGCCATGGATAACTTTGCGTCAAATTTAAAAGACTTACTGATGGCGGCACCGGCTGGAGCGAAAGTGACTTTAGGCCTAGATCCCGGTTTGCGTACTGGCTGTAAACTCGCCGTCGTTGATGCAACCGGTAAGCTATTGGCTTATGAGACGATTTATCCGCATCAGCCAAGCAACAAAATACAACAAGCTGCGCAAGTGGTTATGCAACTGATTAATCAGTATAAAGT
>JBATHQ010000681.1:0-2972 GCA_049667005.1 Psychromonas sp. | reverse complement strand
GGATTTACGTGGAGGCACTGAAGAACGCATAATGGATTCTAACGATCTTGAAAAAGAACGTGGTATTACTATCCTTGCAAAAAATACCGCTATTGTATGGAATGACTACCATATCAATATCGTAGATACTCCTGGACACGCCGACTTTGGTGGTGAAGTAGAACGTATCATGTCGATGGTGGACAGTGTGTGTCTGATCGTAGATGCAGTTGACGGTCCGATGCCACAAACACGTTTTGTAACACAAAAAGCATTTGCTTACGGCCTGAAGCCGATTGTTGTTATTAATAAAGTTGATCGCCCGGGTGCGCGTCCTGAATGGGTTATGGATCAGGTATTTGATCTGTTTGATAATCTGGGTGCAACCGATGAGCAGTTAGATTTTAAAGTGGTCTACGCATCAGCATTAAACGGCTGGGCAAGTAACGATATCGATGTACAAACTGACAACATGGAAGATCTATTCCAGACTATCGTTGACAGTGTATCTCCACCAGATGCGGATCGCGATGGCGATTTCCAAATGCAGATCTCTCAACTTGACTACAACTCTTATGTTGGTGTTATCGGTGTAGGTCGTATTACCCGTGGTAACGTCAAAGTAAACCAGCAAGTCACCATTATCGGTGCTGATGGTAAGAAACGTAACGGTAAAGTGGGTCAGGTATTAGGCTACTTAGGTCTGGAACGCCACGATGTTGCGCTTGCTGAAGCGGGCGATATCATTGCAATCAGTGGCTTAGGTGAACTGAAAATTTCAGATACAGTTTGTGCACAAAATAATGTTGAAGCATTACCACCATTAAGCGTTGATGAACCAACGGTTACCATGACATTCCAGGTAAATACTTCACCATTCTGTGGTAAAGAGGGTAAATACGTTACATCACGTAATATTCTTGATCGTCTGCAAAAAGAGCTGGTACATAACGTTGCCCTTAAAGTAGAAGAAACAGAAGATCCTGATAAATTTAAAGTATCTGGTCGCGGTGAGTTACATTTAGGTATTCTAATTGAAAATATGCGTCGTGAAGGTTACGAATTAGGAGTATCTCGTCCAGAAGTTATCGAACGCATGATCGACGGTAAACTGCACGAACCAATGGAAACCTTAACCGTAGACGTTGAAGAGCAACACCAGGGCAGTGTAATGGAGCAGTTAGGTCTGCGTAAAGCGGAAATGACTAATATGACCCCCGATGGTAAAGGTCGAGTTCGTTTAGACTTTATGGTGCCAAGTCGTGGCCTTATCGGTTTCCAGACTGAGTTTATGACCTTAACTTCTGGCTCCGGTTTACTTTACCATACATTTGATCACTACGGTCCTCATAAGGGCGGTACTATCGGCCAGCGTCAAAATGGTGTATTGATTTGTAATCAAACAGGTAAAGCGGTTACTTACTCTCTATTCTTCCTACAAGATCGTGGTCGTCTATTCTTAGGTCATGGTACAGATGTCTATGAAGGCCAAGTCATCGGTATTCATAACCGTGATAATGATCTAACCGTGAACTGTGTACGTGGTAAACAGCTAACCAACGTTCGTGCTTCCGGTACAGATGAAGCACAGACTTTGTCACCACCAATTGTCTTATCACTTGAGCAGGCGCTTGAGTTTATTGATGTTGATGAATTAGTAGAAGTGACACCAAAAAGCATTCGTATCCGTAAGAAACTACTTACAGAAAACGATCGTAAACGCGCTTCACGCCCTGCAAAATAAATAACTAAAATAGTTCAGATAAAAGGTCTTACTCAGGTAAGGCCTTTTTTTTATCTGCAATTTAGGTTTATATTAGCTATTCATAAATACCATCAATAACAAATCAAGGATGATGCCCATGTTGAGACTCAATAAACGACTGGTTGTGAATAAAATCAGAACAATATACCAATATCTATTATTTATATGGCAGCGTAGTGAAGAGGATAATATTAAAGTACCTGCGGGGCATCTCGCCTATGTGACGCTATTATCTGTTGTGCCCCTACTGTCGGTCGTCTTCTCCCTGTTATCTGCTATTCCGGTTTTTTCGGAGGCGAAACAAATACTTGAAGATCTTATTTATAATAATCTAGTGCCTACTTCCGGGGATGCAATTAGAATGCATATTAACGGATTTATTGAAAACACTAAAAAAATGAGCTTGATGGGGATGGGTTCCTTAGTCGTTATTGCGTTGTTATTGATATCGACCATCGATCAGACCATTAACCGCATCTGGCGCTGCAGCAATAAACGCTCAAAAATACATGCATTCACTATTTACTGGACTATTTTAAGTCTTGGCCCGGTGATTATTGGTGCCAGCTTTTTATTAAGCTCCTATCTTTTTGCTATCCTGCAGGAACATGGCTCTTTATCATTAGGCCAACGCTTATTAGCGTTAATGCCTTTTATCTTAACCTGGTTAACCATTGCCGGAGTTTACACCGTCGTTCCGCATCAGAAGGTCAGTTTTCGTTATGCATTAATCGGCGCTTTTATTGCCACAATCCTGTTCTCCTTCGGGACCGATCTGTTCAAGTTATACATCACTAATTTTCCTTCTCAGCAATTAATATACGGGGCATTAGCGGTGATCCCTATTCTCTTCGTCTGGACCTATTACAGCTGGTTAATTATTTTACTCGGTGCTGAAGTGACCGCGACCCTGGAAGAGTTTTTGTTGCAGCATAAGGATAAACAATTGGCTGAAGAATATCAGGGAGCAGACATATGATTGCGTTGATACAACGGGTTAGCCAAGCCAAAGTAGATATTGCCGGAGAGAACGTTGCACAGATCGGAACGGGATTATTGATTTTATTGGGCGTGGAAAAAGGCGATGATCAGAAAAAATGTCAACGTCTCGCGGAGCGCGTATTAGCTTACCGGATATTTGCCGATAGCGATGATAAAATGAACCTTAACGTACGGCAGGCGGGTGGTAAACTGCTGGTGGTTTCACAATTCACCCTGGCGGCAGAAA
>JBATHQ010000680.1:0-25760 GCA_049667005.1 Psychromonas sp. | reverse complement strand
AATAATTAACAACTAACAAGTAAAAAGGAAAAAGAATGAAATTAAGTATGATCTCAAAAAGCTTATTGATTGCACTACCCCTGTTGGCACTAGGTGCTTGTAGCTCAAAAAGTGATACTGATGCAGCAGCGATGGAAGCGAACAGAGCTGCAATGGCAAGAGCTGCTGCGGCTGCAGGTGATGGTAGTAACGTAGATATGGATAGAATCGGCGGTATTAACTTAAGCGATGAAGAGCTAACAGCTCAACAATACGCAACGGCAATGCTAACAAAAGTTATCCAGTTTGATTACGATAGATCAGAGATTAAACCTGAATATACTTCAATCTTGGATGCGCATGCAAAATATCTAATGGATAATCCAGATAAAAGTGTGACCATCGAAGGACATACAGATGAAAAAGGTACTCCTGAGTACAATATCGCTCTAGGCGAACATCGTGCAATGTCAGTTTCTATTTATTTACAAAACATGGGCGTTTCTTCACGTCAAATCAGCCTGGTAAGTTTCGGTGAAGAAAAACCTGCTAACTTTGGACATAATGAAAGTGCTTGGTCTGATAATCGTCGTGCCGAACTGGTTTATTAAAAAAAGATGAATAAAATTAAAATTCCAGTGGCCATGCTTATGGTCACTTTTTTCTCACCCGTAGCTTGTGCTGCAGCTCCTGTTACTGATGTAACAGGAGCCGGAAGCTCGAGTGATGTCGCCAGACAGTTAGAAAATTTTTCTCGTTTATTGGAATCGCGCAATAAACTGCAGATGAGTATGCAGAACCAATTGAACGAACTGTCGTCAGAATTACGAGAGATTAGAGGAGGAATGGAGCTGTTTGATCATAAGATTGCGCAGATTGAAAGTCGCCAACGTGATTTATATCAACTGATTGAAGAGTCGAAAAAAGCCGCACCTGCCCCTGCGTCCTCATCTGCTGCTGGAGCTGGAGATGGAATGGATAAACCTTCAGCAGCGGTTTCTGAGGGCGAACAATCAGCTTATCAAGGTGCCGTAGATCTGGTTTTAGTTAATAAAGATTATAATAAGGCGATCACCGCTTTTGAAGCTTTTATTGTTGCTTATCCTCAATCTGAATATCTGGCAAATTCCCATTATTGGCTAGGTCAGTTGTTATATCAACAAGGCAAGCGTGCTGAAGCTAGAATGGCGTTCTTGACGGTGGGTGAAAAATTCCCTAAATCAGGTAAACGAGCAGACGCATTGTTTAAAATTGCGCTTATAGATGAATACTTAGGTGAGTTAGCATCGGCTAAAACTTTTTACCAAAGGGTGTTAACAGACTATCCTAATACTTCTGCATCTGACTTGGCACAAAAGCGTCTGGATGCACTATCAAAATAATTTCAGCCCGATAATACGCAAGTGTCATGGTGTTTGTTTTTTAATTTGTTTATTTTGTCGGCAAACAGTAAAAAAATAACGGTTTTTTGTTGCGATAATAATAATATTGTATATTATACGCCGCAGTTGAAAGGCGGATGTGACTTACGTCATGTTGTTTTTTATTGAGTTATTTTAGATAGTAACGGTAAAGATTAAGCCTCAGCAACTAACAATAAAAAAAGTAGGACAGTAAGCTCAGTTGGTAGAGCTATTGATGCACTTTTAATTTAAAAGTGAATTATGAAACAAAATCAAGCTGTATAGAAATATATGGGCCGTTAGCTCAGTTGGTAGAGCAGTGGACTTTTAATCCATTTGTCGAAGGTTCAAATCCTTCACGGCCCACCACTTTTTAAATTATTACCCGTGATATATGGGCGTTAGCTCAGTTGGTAGAGCTGTTAATGCACTTTTAATTTAAAAGTGAATTATGAAACAAAATCAAGCCGTATAGAGATATATGAGCCGTTAGCTCAGTTGGTAGAGCTATTGATGCACTTTTAATTTAAAGGTGAATTATGAAAAAAAATCAAACTGTATAGAAAGATAGGTGCGGTTAGCTCAGTTGATAGAGCCATTGAAGCACTTTTAATCTAAATATATGGGCCGTTAGCTCAGTTGGTAGAGCAGTGGACTTTTAATCCATTTGTCGAAGGTTCAAATCCTTCACGGCCCACCACTTCCCCTCCTAAATTTGTTATAGTCAATTTTATTACCCTTTTTAATGTTGTTCGCGGTATAATTATTATTAATTTTTTAATATTTAAGAGACTATGATGAGCAAATACTCCCCACTTGCTGGTTCTGACTATCCTTTCCCTGCTAAGCCAATCGTTTTAAGCGAACAAGAAAAAGTTGATTACAAAGCTAAAATTAAAACGTTATTAAAAGAAAAAGATGCCGTTTTAATTGCACACTATTACACCGATCCCGAAATTCAGGCCCTGGCAGAAGAAACAGGAGGTTATGTTTCTGATTCATTAGATATGGCGCGGTTTGGTCGTGATAATGATGCCTCTACGCTGATTATTGCCGGTGTTCGTTTTATGGGTGAAACGGCTAAAATTTTAACGCCGCATAAAAATGTATTAATGCCTGAATTAGAAGCAACCTGTTCATTAGATGTCGGCTGCCCTGTCGAGTCCTTCAGTGAGTTTTGCGACCAGCACCCGGATCGTACTGTTGTTGTTTATGCAAATACTTCAGCGGCAGTTAAAGCGCGTGCTGATTGGGTTGTTACTTCGAGTATCGCGTTAGAAATTGTTGAGCACCTTGATAGTCTGGATAAGAAAATTATTTGGGGACCAGATCGTCATTTGGGCAGTTATATCCAGCATAAAACGGGTGCCGATATGTTGTTGTGGCAAGGTGACTGTATTGTTCATGATGAGTTTAAAGCAAGCGCATTAAGGGATATGAAAGCTGTTTATCCTGATGCGGCTATATTAGTACACCCTGAATCTCCTGCGAGTGTGGTTAAGTTGGCCGATGCTGTGGGTTCAACAAGTCAACTGATAAAAGCTGCACAGACTCTGCCTAATAAACGACTGATAGTCGCTACAGATACCGGTATTTTTTACAAGATGCAGCAAGCATGTCCTGATAAAGAGATATTAGCCGCGCCAACCGCTGGTAACGGCGCTACATGCCGTAGCTGTGCACATTGTCCGTGGATGGCGATGAATGGCCTTAAAGCGATATACAATGCCTTAAATGACTCCACCGGACATGAAATTCATGTCGATCAAGAGGTTGCGCAAGGCGCATTAGTTTCTTTGAACAGAATGATGGATTTTGCTGCTGAGCAGCAGTTAAAAGTAAAAGGTAATGCATAACTTAAGAGCATTATTAGGGCTGATGCAGCTCTGATGTTCTAAAATAATTGAAACTGGCATCGTTACGCGGTTTGCGTATAGTGTGCCTTCTGAAAACACTAACTTATTGAGAATTTATGATCACAAATGATGTTTTACGACGTGTACGTTATGCGTTTAAACTAAACGATAAAAAAATGTTAGAAATTTTTGCATCGGTTGATAATGCCATTGACGAAAAATACTTACACAGCATCATGGCCAAAGAGGGCGAGGAAAATTATGTTTTCTGTCGTGATAGCCTTTTATCACTTTTCTTAGATGGTCTTATTAATGAAAAGCGTGGTAAAAAGGAAGGTTCTAAGCCTGTAATCTTACCAGCAAAAGCAATTTTACCTAATAATGATATTTTAAGAAAATTACGTATCGCATTGAATTATAAAGATGAAGATATGCTGGAAATGTTGGAACTGGCAGGGTTCCCGGTTTCCAAAAGTGAGTTGTCAGCACTGTTTAGAAAACAGGATCACCGTAACTATAAAGTTTGTGGCGACCAACTGTTACGCAACTTCTTAAACGGTATTACCATCCATTTTCGCGGTACAAAGGGCGAAGAATAATACCTGCCCCTGATATTTTGAAATAAAAAACCGAGCTTAAGCTCGGTTTTTTTACATTTGATTAGTATCAATCTTCCGTTTTCTCTTTAAATTCACACAGGTCTTCAATTAAACAGGAGCCGCAGCGAGGTTTACGGGCAACACAGGTATAACGACCGTGCAAAATAAGCCAATGGTGTACATCAACCTTAAATTCAGCGGGCACGACTTTTAACAGTTTTTCTTCAACCTGGTCAACATTTTTGCCTGTCGCTAATTTTGTGCGATTTGATACACGGAAAATATGCGTATCTACCGCTATCGTCGGCCAACCAAATGCCGTATTTAATACCACATTGGCTGTTTTACGCCCTACACCGGGTAATGCCTCCAATGCCTCTCTGTTTTCAGGTACTTCGCTATTATGCTGGCTCATTAATATATTGCAGGTTTTGATCACGTTAGCTGCTTTACTATTAAATAAGCCAATGGTTTTAATATAGTGTTTCAAACCGTCCACACCTAATGCTGCAATTGCAGCCGGTGTATTAGCGACGGGGTAGAGTTGATCTGTTGCTTTATTAACGCTGACGTCAGTGGCCTGTGCCGACAATATAACGGCAATTAACAACTCAAAGGGGGAGCTGTAATTAAGCTCGGTTTGCGGTTTCGGATTGGCCGCCCGCAAACGGGTTAATATCTCGCGACGTTTTACGTTGTTCATTTTTTTTCAATCCGGCGATCAATAACGTTTTTAATGGCGATGATCAAACCCATCACCATAAAAGCGCCCGGTGGCAGTGCTGCAAGTAAAAAACTACTGTCAGTGTGATAAAGAGTAGTAGTGAATACTTTCGCCCAGTCACCGAGCAGAGTTTCAATGCCTGAAAATATTGTCCCTTGCGCTAATATTTCCCGGGTAGCGCCTAAAAGAAGGAGTACAGTAGTGAAACCCAATCCCATCATCAAACCATCAAAGGCGGAGTGTTTAACCGTATTTTTTGAAGCAAAGGCTTCAGCACGGCCAATGATTATGCAGTTTGTGACGATCAGCGGGATGAAAATACCTAAAGAGAGATAAAGCTCGTAGGTGAATGCATTCATCAGTAATTGAATACAACTTACCAATGAAGCGATGATCATTACAAAAATAGGGATGCGAATTGCCTGTGGTACATGATGGCGGATTAAGGAGATTAGGCTGTTTGAAGCTATCAGCACAAAAACGGTGGCTAAACCCAAGCCTAATGCATTGGTGACTGTATTGCTGACCGCCAGCAGAGGACATAACCCCAACAGTTGTACAATGCCCGGATTATTTTTCCACAACCCCTGCCACATCAGTTCCTTATAAATAGGATCTATGCCGTTGCCGGTGTCAATTGCCTGCTCGATATTTTGGCTCTGTTCGCTCATAAACTTTCTCCGCAATTTGCTTGATGTTTGAAGAGCTTGTCTTTATTTTTGTTAAAATAAATTAATGCATCTTTTACAGCAAAAGTCACTGCACGTGGCGTAATCGTCGCACCGGTAAATGCATCAAAATCACCGCCATTCTTTTTCACATCCCAGCGTGAATCTTCTGTTTCCTGATAAAACCTGCCATTAAAAGCATAGATCCAGTCAGTTTTATTGGTTTGAACTTTATCGCCTAATCCCGGGGTTTCAGAATGATGGAGAACACGGACACCGGCAATTTGGCCATTTTCATAAATACCTACCAACAGATTGATCTGACCAGAATAACCGTTCATGGTGGTGGTTTCCAGCATCAGTGCGACAGAATGATTATCTTTTTTGGCAACGAAAACCTTCTGTGGTTGGGTGCTGCCGAGTAACGGCTGATCTGTAACGGTGAAGCAACTGGCAACGATATCATTATCATATTGTTCTGTAGGAATAAGTTGGTTTAGCGTTTTCAGTAACGCATTTTGCTCCTGCTGTGCAATTCTAGGCTGTGTCAATCCACTAACCAGCGCCACACTGCCGGTACAAATTATGGCAAAAGCGGCGAGTAATAACGCATTACGACTGATACTTGCTTTCATATTAAGCTCTCCCGCCAGATGTTGCTGTGTGCATATATTGACTCATTTTATGTGCACACTTTTTTGCATTTTGAAAAATATCAGACATGTTAAACGCGTCCCCCGTAAACCTTAGGCTGGGTATAATAATCAAGCAGTGGTACGCACATATTACCGAGCAGGACGGCGAATGCTACCGCATCGGGATAACCGCCAATGTTACGAATGATCACGACGATAAAAGCGATTAATAAAGCGAATAAAATACGTCCTTTAACCGTTGTCGATGCGCTGACCGGATCCGTCAGGATAAAAAACGCGCCCAACATGGTCGCACCTGAAAACAGGTGAAAGAGGGGGGATGAATTGAGATCCGGATTGTACGCAAAAGCGATAAAAGAAAAAACGCTGATGCCTAATAAAAAACTCACCGGGATATACCACTGAATAATACGTTTGAATAATAATATGCATCCCCCGACTAAAAATGCACCGTTGATCCAGTAAATTTTTTCCCAGGAAGAGGCTTTAAACTGCAGGCTATTATACATTTCGCTGATCGTAAAGCCATTGTGCAGTGCATCGCGGGCTGTGTTTAGCGGCGTTGCCATGGATAAACCGTCAATGCTGATACTAAGCTGCGCAACGGAATAACCATCAAGGGTCGCACCTGTGAATATAGCGCTAATCTGATCCATTACTGTTAAAGCAAATGGCTGCAGAGATAATTCTGGTAACCATGTGGTCATTTGCACTGGAAAAGAGATTAGCAGCAAAACATAAGCCGCCATTGCCGGGTTAAAAATATTCTGCCCCAGGCCGCCATACAAGTGTTTGACGAAGATAATCGCAAACAGCGTACCAATGACCACAATCCACCAGGGGGCAAGCGGCGGGATGGCAATGGCAAGTAAAATCGCGGTTATCAACGCGCTGGCATCTTTTAAGGTCGCCAGAATGGGGCGATTTCTTAATTTTAAAACCAATGCTTCACTTAATAGCGCGACAGTACAGGCGATCGATATTTGTATCAGGTTTGCAGCGCCGAAAAAGTAAGCTTGCAAAACGATACCGGGAACGAGACATAAAATTACCCAAAGCATAATCTGCGAGGTTGTTCTTGGTTGTTTTTGATGAGGGGAACTTGCATTCTTATAGGCCATTTCTATTAATCCTTTTGCGCTGTTTTTTGCGCCTTCGCTTTGGCAATCGCGGCGGCTATTTTGGCTTTGCGCAGTTCTGCCTGACGTTTATTATTTTCATCAGCGTTTTCTTGCATCGCTGCGGTATCGGTATTTTTATTATTGTCGACACTGTTGGCTTGTTTTTCCTGTTTATATAACTGCGCTTGCTCTTTGCGTAGCTTACGTGCTTCTATCTGATCGCTATTATTCGGCAGGTTATTAATTTGCTCAGCGGCTTGTTTTTTCGCTTTAGCGCGGGCAATGGCCGCAGCAACAGCCTCTTTTTTACTGTCAGCTTGTGGTTCGTTTTCCTGAGCTGTTTGCTCAGCGGCTTGTTTTTTCGCTTTAGCACGGGCAATGGCCGCAGCAATAGCCTCTTTTTTACTGTCAGCTTGTGGTTCGCTTTCCTGAGCTGTTTGCGATGTTGTTTGTTCAGCGGCTTGTTTTTTCGCTTTAGCACGGGCAATGGCCGCAGCAACAACCTCTTTTCTGCTATCAGCTTGTGGTTCGTTTTCCTGAGCTGTTTGCTCAGCAGCTTGTTTTTTCGCTTTAGCGCGGGCAATGGCCGCAGCAACAGCATCTTTTTTACTGTCAGCTTGTGGTTGGTTTTGTTGATCTGTTTGTGATGTTGTTTGCTCAGCGGCTTGTTTTTTCGCTTTAGCACGGGCAATAGCGGCAGCAACAGCCTCTTTTTTACTGTCAGCTTGTGGTTCGTTTTGTTGATCTGTTTGCGATGTTGTTTGCTCAGCGGCTTGTTTTTTCGCTTTAGCACGGGCAATCGCCTCTGCGACGGCATCTTTTCTGCTGGCGTTTATGGCTGGTTTTGCATCACTCTCTTGATCTATTGGTGCGTCAGCTTGTTTTTTCGCTTTAGCGCGTGCCAATGCTGCAGCTATTAAGTCTTCGCCGCCATTTTTCTCTTTTAATTGCTGTTTGCGCTTTTCTGCCGCTTCGAGGTGTTTAGCCTGGCGGTCCAATTTCGCTTGTGCTAAACGGGCTTCTCTATTCTCATGGCGAATACGCGCTTTTTCAGCTTTTTTCGTTTCCTCGTGTGCGCTTCTTATTTCAGCCTTTGCGATGCGGTAATATTCAACTAAGGGAATATTGCTCGGGCAAACAAAGGCGCAGGCACCACATTCGATACATGCGGGCAGGTTATATTCGTCTAATTTGTCATGATCCTGGCTTTTGGCATACCACAAAAGCTGTTGTGGTAATAATACTGCCGGGCAGACGGCTGCACACTCTCCACAACGTATACAGGGCATTTCAGCTGGTGGCTCGGGTATCTCTTGCGGTGTTGGCACGAGAATGCAGTTACAGGTTTTGCTGACAGGAATATCGGTATGGGTAATAGTGAACCCCATCATAGGACCGCCAATAAGCAGTTTATGCTGGTGTTTTTCCTCTAATTGATACTGCTCCAGCAGGTATTGGATTGGTGTGCCAATTCTGACACTGGCGTTACCTTTCTTTTTAAATGCTTCCCCCGTTAATGTCACAATACGTGAGGTCAGAGGTTTGCCGTCAATAATGGCCTCTTTAATCGCAAGCACCGTACCCACATTGTGCATGACAATGCCCAGATCCGTAGGGTGTTTACCCAGAGGGATCTGCTCTCCGGTAATTATCTCAATTAATTGCTTTTCACTTCCCGAAGGGTAACAGGTTGGAATGGTGGTTACGATCAAGCCTGCCTGTTGCGCTTCAGGCAGTTGCTTAACCGCTGTCTGGATCGCCTGGATCGCTTGCGGCTTGTTATCTTCAATAACGATCACTGCTAATGCTGGTTTCAAAATGTGCTGTAATACTTTGATACCGCTAATAATTTCATTAGCATACTGTTGCATAAGACGATCATCTGCGGTGATATAGGGTTCACATTCAACGGCATTGATGATCAGAAGTTTGACATCATGGGCATTGCTTAACTTCAGATGGCTTGGGAAGCCTGCACCACCAAGCCCGACAATGCCAGCCTGCTGAATTGACTCTATTAGCAGAGCCGCTGATTGGGTCAGATAATCCTGCGGTTGTTGATAGTCAACAGTCTTGTCTAAGCCATCGGTTTTGATCACAATTGACAATACAGGCAGACCCGAAGGGTGCAGATCTGTACGTTTTTCTATCGCGCTTACAACGCCTGAACTGCTTGCATGCTGAACGACCATTGCCCCGTAAACTTTGGTCAGTGCTTGTCCTTTTAATACCGGATCTCCCACTTTGACCAGTAATTCCGGAGTATAGCCTTTGTATTCAATAGCAATAACTAAGTAGGGGGGAATACCCGCATCTGTGATGCTACTTTGATTGCTTTGTGCTTTATTTTCTTGAGGGTGTATACCACCATGAAAAGACCACAGTTTTCCAGATGAGACTTGTGCGAGTTGATCATCACTGAGAAGATTTATTAATTTTGTCGGCATGTTACGGCTCAGTTGTTGTTTTTGTTGGTATGCGGTTTAATTCCCATTGCCAGTTTTGCGGCGTCATTGCAATTGGAATCATATCAATACAGTCAGTCGGGCAGGGGGCAACGCAAAGCTCGCAGCCGGTACATTCATCACTGATCACCGTATGCATCTGTCTGGTTGCACCTAAAATAGCATCAACGGGACAAGCCTGAATGCATTTTGTGCAGCCGATACATTCATCTTCGCGGATAAAAGCGATTAACTTGGGTTTTTCTTCGGTCTCTAAACTTTTCGGTTCAACACCCATGCGCTCGGCGAGCTGGCGCATTACCGCCTCGCCTCCCGGAGTGCATTTATTAATTTCCTCACCGTTTGCAACTGCCTGCGCGTAGGGCTTACAACCCGGATATCCACACTGACCGCATTGAGTTTGCGGTAACATGGCGTCCAGCTCTTCAACGATTGGTTCCGCTTTTACTTTAAAGCGTATTGCAGAGAAGCCTAATAATGCGCCGAAAATGGCACCTAAAATACCAAAGGTAATAATAGCGATGGTTATACTGATTATCATGTTTTAAATATTCCGCTATTTTATAAGACCGGTAAAGCCCATAAAGGCAAGTGACATTAACCCGGCAGTGATCATTGCAATTGAGGCGCCTTTAAAAGGTAAAGGTATATCTGAAGCCGCCAGGCGCTCACGCATAGATGAAAATACCACCAGTACTAAGGAAAAGCCTACCCCGGCACCAAACCCGTAAATAATCGACTCAACAAAATCATGCTGCTCATTAATATTAAGTAATGCCAGGCCTAAAATGGCGCAGTTGGTGGTTATCAATGGCAAAAAAATCCCCAATAAGCGGTACAATACAGGGCTGGTTTTGTGCATCACCATCTCGGTAAATTGTACCACAACAGCAATCACCAGAATAAAACTCAGTGTCTGCAGATACATTAAGTCCAAGGGTAATAAAATATATTTGTTAACAATGTATGAAGCGGCCGCTGTTAAGGTTAAAACAAAGGTGGTCGCAAACGACATGCCTACAGCGGTTTCTATTTTATTCGAAACCCCCATAAACGGGCATAAGCCTAAAAACTTAACCAGTACGAAGTTATTGACCAGTACCGTACCGATAAACAGTAAAAAATAATCGCTCATAAAAATTTAATTCCACTACCTTTGTAGGTGTATTCAGCGGGTTGTAATGAGCCTGTTATGATAGCAAGAAAATGGCAAACAATCAGTGTAAAAATAAGATGATAAGAAATTTTTTAGGCTTGTTCATAGAACCTATAATAGAACCTTTAATAAAACCTAAGAAAATCACTGTAGTACTGCTTTTTGTAAGGCATTTCATATTTTAAGACACTAAATAATCACCCTCTTTCAAAATTGACTTACATCAATATGTCTATATGTAGTGTTCTGTATATTACGCCCACACTATATATGGTGTATTTTTGTTTTATTTTTGGAGCTCTTTTATGAAACCTGTTGTTATCAAACGTGATGGTAGCCAAGCCCCTTTTAACGCTTTACGAATTGCAGAAGCAATATTAAAAGCCTCTGGTGCTGCACGTTGCAAAGGCGTGGACGCATTTGCTATTTCGAAAGAGGTCGAGAGTCGGCTTGACGGTCTGGTTGAAGTTGATATTCATCATATTCAGGATGCAGTAGAAGAGTGTTTAATGAAGAGCGGGCATACAGAGCTTGCACGTGTTTATATTGAATACCGTCATGATCGGGATCTGGCCCGTGAACGCAAAAGCCATTTAAACAGTGAAATTCATGGTCTGATTGAACAAAGTAATGCTTCATTACTCAATGAAAATGCCAACAAAGACAGTAAAGTGATCCCGACACAACGCGATTTGTTAGCGGGTATTGTCGCGAAACATTATGCCAAATCTTATATATTGCCCCGTGATGTGGTACGTGCGCATGATAAGGGGGAGCTGCATTACCATGATTTGGATTACGCACCATTTTTCCCCATGTTCAACTGCATGTTAATTGATATTAAAGGTATGTTTACCCAGGGATTTAAAATGGGTAATGCAGAAATTGAAGAGCCTAAATCTATTTCGACTGCAACCGCTGTAACCGCACAAATTATTGCTCAGGTTGCCAGCCATATATACGGCGGTACTACAGTGAATGGTATTGATACAATTCTTGCGCCTTATGTCGCTATCAGTTACCAAAAACATTTGGAAATAGCCCAAGAGTGGGAGATTGCACAGCCGCAAGCGTATGCCGTAAAACAAACAGAAAAAGAGTGTTATAACGCCTTCCAGTCCCTTGAATATGAAGTGAATACGCTGCATACCGCTAACGGCCAGACGCCTTTTGTTACTTTTGGTTTTGGTTTAGGGACAAGCTGGGAAGCGCGTTTGATTCAAGAATCGATTTTAAAAATTCGTATTGCAGGACTGGGTAAAAATCGTAAAACGGCCATTTTTCCAAAGCTTGTTTTCGCCATTAAAGATGGAGTTAATCATAAAGCCACCGATCCTAATTATGATATTAAACAGCTGGCATTAGACTGCTCGAGCAAACGCATGTACCCGGATATTTTAAACTACGATAAAGTTGTGGAAGTGACCGGTTCATTTAAAACGCCAATGGGTTGCCGCAGTTTCTTGGGAACCCATTCAGAAAATGATGAGTTAGTACATGACGGTCGAAACAACCTTGGTGTAGTTAGTCTTAACTTACCGCGTATCGCTTTGGAATCAGATGGCGATGAAAGTAAGTTTTATCAATTATTAGATTTACGTCTGGCGATGGCTAAAAAAGCACTGGATACGCGTATTGAACGCTTATCTGAAGTAAAAGCGAGTGTTGCTCCTATTCTATATATGGAAGGGGCCTGCGGCGTGCGCTTAAAAGCGGATGATTGTGTTGCTGAGATCTTTAAGCATGGCCGCGCATCTATCTCGTTAGGTTATGTCGGTCTGCATGAAACAATTAATGCATTGTATGGCAGTGAGTTACATCTTTTTGATGACCAGGAAAAACAATTAAAAGCAGTTGCGGTTATTCGTTATCTGAAAGCAGCAACCGAGCGTTGGGCCGCAGAGACAGGTTACGGCTTCAGCTTATATTCAACCCCGTCAGAAAATTTATGTGATCGTTTTTGTCGTCTCGATGCAAAAGAGTTTGGTGTTTTAGATGGAGTAACCGATAAAGGTTATTACACTAACAGCTTCCATCTGGATGTTGAAAAATCAGTTAATCCTTACGATAAACTGGATTTTGAAATGCCTTACCCTGAAATCGCCAGTGGGGGTTTTATCTGCTACGGTGAATACCCTAATATGCAGCAAAATCTTAAAGCGCTTGAAGATGTGTGGGATTATAGTTACACCCGTGTGCCATATTACGGCACCAATACACCCATTGATGAGTGTTATGAGTGTGGCTTTACGGGTGAATTCAATTGTACGAGTAAAGGCTTTGTCTGTCCGAGCTGTGGTAATTCCGACTCGGAAAAAGTAGAGGTGATACGTCGCGTGTGTGGTTATTTAGGCAGCCCTGATGCAAGACCCTTTAACGAAGGTAAACAGGAAGAGGTCAAGCGCCGCGTTAAACACCTGTAAGTATTTATGAGCCGAGAGCTTCGAGTCTAGAGCTACGAAGTTCGCTGCTAGAAGCTTGCTAATCGCCGCTTTTCCGCATTAATATTTGTTCTTAAAAGAGGGGCTGACTGCTAACGGCGGATGGCCGCCAGCCAACCGAAATGAGTTTTATCAGATGAATTACAGTAAGTATTACCCGGTAGATGTTTTAAATGGTCAAGGTACGCGCTGTACGTTGTTTGTTTCCGGCTGTGTTCATCAATGCCGAGGTTGTTATAACCAGTCCACCTGGTCTACAGATGCCGGCGAACCGTTTAGCGAGGAACTTGCCGGGCAAATTATCGCAGATCTTAATGACCAGCGTATTAAAAAGCAGGGGTTAACGCTTTCGGGCGGCGATCCACTTCACCCGGCTAATCTAGAGCCGGTGTTAAAGTTAATTAAGCGTGTTAAAGCTGAATGCACAGGTAAAGATATCTGGATGTGGACTGGCTATGAGTTGGCTGAGCTTAATTTGCAACAGCAGGAAGTTGTCGCGCTGATTGATGTATTAATTGATGGTAAATTTGTTCGCGAACTAGCCGATCCAAATCTGCCGTGGCGTGGCAGTTCTAATCAGGTTATCCATTATTTAACTCAAGATACTTAAGAATACTTAATAACAGTAACCGATGGGGCTGAGATTATGCTTGGCCGCTTATTTTACCATTAAGAAATTTTAATATTATCAGCTTTTCCCAGCAGCAAACTTCTCCCCGATTGTTTTTCATCCGTTTTAGCTTCAGTGGTTAATCGTCCATTTTGTCTCTTCACATTGACGTCATCTTTCACTATGCTTGGAAGCTAGGCTACAGAATGATAGCGTTTACTTCGAATGAAAAAATTAACAGGCAGTTTTTGAGGGGGTGTTAGCGAATATTTAGTGAACCACAAAAAGACCCTCAAAAAAGTATCCACCTTCAACCATGGGGCGAGGGGGATAATATTACTTTTTGATTAACAACCTTTATTTGCACATTAACCCACGAACCATTAGTCTATGCAAGTAAGCTATTTAGCTTAAAGTTTCTCCTAACTTTATTAAATAAGACTAGACTTAAAGATGAGTGAAAAAAAGAGTCCAAAAACAGGTAATGAATCAGCCACGATCGAGAGAGTTGAAACAAAACTGATCCCTCCTTCGATGTACAACGTTTTATTGCACAATGATGATTATACACCGATGGACTTTGTGATAGATGTATTGCAGCGCTTCTTTCAATTAGACAATCAGAAAGCGACCGAAGTGATGCTTAATGTCCATTATAAAGGGGTAGGAGTTTGCGGAACTTTTACTGCTGAAATAGCGGAAACCAAAGTCATGCAGGTGATGAATTATGCGAGAAAAAATGAACATCCATTACGTTGTTCTATGGAAAAAGAATCATAATTATAAGAAGATATCCGTTACTTAATATTAAAAATGCCACTGCATATTTTTAGTGCTCAACATTCAAGGGGCTTTTATGTTAGATAAAGCGTTAGAAAATAGTTTAGATTTAGCCTTCCGTATTGCCTTTGAAAAATCGCATGAATTTATGACGGTGGAGCATCTGTTATTAGCCTTGTTGGAAAATGACGAAATTAAAACTTTATTAACGGCCTGCTCTGTTGATATTGTTTCTCTGCATTTAGAGATTATTTCGTTTTTGGAAAGTCTCCCTGCCAGACCTGAAGTACATACCCAAGAGATTGAAATTCAACCAACAATCGCTTTTGAGCGTGTCTTGCAGCGGGCTATTTTTCATGTGCAATCTTCGGGTGGTACGGAAGTTTCAGCGGGCAGTGTGTTAGTTGCCATTTTTAGTGAGCAGGAATCCCAAGCCGTCTATTTTTTAAAAAAAGCCCACCTTTCCCGCTTAGATGTTGTTAACTACCTTTCGCATGGGATAAGCAAAGCCCCTGAGTCTATTCTGCCTGTTTTTCAAGCTCAAGACCCTGATCATAATGAGAGAGAAGTTGAATCCTCTGAGCAGATGCCTTACACCATCAACCTCAATGAGCAAGTCGAAGCAGGGGCCATTGATCCACTTATTGGTCGCGACAAAGAGGTCGAACGCTGTATCCAGGTTTTATGCCGCCGCCGTAAAAACAACCCATTGTTAGTGGGAGAGGCGGGTGTCGGTAAAACAGCTATTGCTGAAGGGTTGGCTTACCGGATAGTTAATGAAAACGTCCCGGAAGTTATTGCTGATAATATTGTTTTTTCATTAGATATGGGGGCATTACTCGCCGGAACAAAATACCGAGGTGAGTTTGAACAGCGTTTTAAGACAGTGCTGAGTAAACTTGAATCGCAAGCTAATGCTATTTTATTTATCGATGAAATTCATACTATTGTAGGCGCCGGCGCAGCAACGGGCGGGCAACTTGATGCCGCGAATTTATTAAAACCTTTATTAAGCGGTGGCAAACTTCGTTGTATCGGATCGACAACTTATAAAGAATATGGGCAGGTTTTTGAGAAGGAACATGCCTTATCCCGTCGCTTTCAAAAGATTGATGTATTAGAGCCGACCATTCAAGAAACTGCAAAAATATTACTCGGCTTAAGATCGCGTTATGAGAAGCACCATAATGTTCGTTATACCAATAAAGCGTTGTTAGCCGCTGCCGAGCTCAGCGCTAAATACATTAATGATCGCCACCTGCCGGATAAAGCGATTGATGTTATTGATGAAGCGGGAGCGCAAATGCGCTTATTACCGGCGAGTAAACGTAAGAAAACCATTGGTGTACCGGAAATTGAAAGTATTATTGCCAAAATTGCCCGGATTCCGGAAAAATCCGTATCAACTTCAGATAAACAACAGTTAGCTAAATTACCTGAACGTCTGAAAATGACGGTGTTTGGTCAGGACCGCGCGATTGATGTATTGACCGATGCGATTCACCTCAACCGTTCAGGATTATCTGAAGAGACAAAACCAATAGGCTCATTTCTTTTTGCAGGCCCTACGGGCGTCGGCAAAACAGAAGTTACCAAACAACTTGCTAAAGCGATGGGGATAGAGCTGTTACGTTTTGATATGTCTGAATATATGGAAAAGCATACCGTTTCCAGATTATTAGGCGCACCTCCCGGGTATGTTGGACATGAGCAGGCTGGTTTATTAACTGATGCGGTTGTTAAGCATCCTTATGCTGTACTGCTGCTCGATGAGATAGAGAAAGCCCACAGCGATATATACAATATATTATTACAAGTAATGGATCACGGCACGCTAACAGATGCGAATGGTCGTAAAGCTGATTTCAGAAATATTATTTTAGTGATGACAACCAATGCGGGTGCTAGGGAAAGTGTTAAGCAAAGCATCGGCTTTAAAGAACAAAAAGATTCACATAAAGCAACGGATGAGATAAATAAACTGTTTTCTCCGGAATTCAGAAATCGTCTTGATAGTATTATCTGGTTCAATCATCTTGAAATAGATATTATTTATCATGTTGTTGATAAATTTATCGTTCAACTGCAAGCACAACTTGATAAGAAACAGATCTCTTTGGAAGTCAGTGATAGCGCTAGAAAATGGTTAGCGGATCATGGTTATGATAGAGCGATGGGGGCACGTCCAATGGGGCGTTTAATCCAAGATAAGTTGAAGAAGCCACTAGCCAATGAAATTTTATTTGGCGAACTGCAGAATGGTGGTAGCGTGACGGTTTCATTAGATAAAGATGGTCAGGATATTAGCTTTGCTTATGCAAAAACATTAGAGCTATCTTAATCTAATGCAGGTAATGCAAAAAACAAAAAACCAGCTTAAGCTGGTTTTTTATTTTTGCTAACACAGAGCAGCGTGCTGAAGGCTACATTAAATATTAACGAGCACGGAATACAATACGGCCTTTAGATAAATCATAAGGTGTAAGTTGAACTGTTACTTTATCGCCCGTCAGAATACGGATGTAGTTTTTACGCATTTTGCCGGAGATATGTGCTGTTACCACGTGACCATTTTCTAACTCAACGCGAAACATCGTGTTAGGCAATGTGTCAATGATTGTTCCCTGCATTTCAATACTATCTTCTTTTGCCATTGGCGATGGATCCTTTGTATTTTATATGGTGCTAATTTCAATCGCCGCATAATGCCAGAATTATAGGCTACGGTAAAGGATTGTTGTTTATTTATTAAGCCCGGATAGGTAAATTCAGGCTGAAAAAGTTCAGCAATTGTTCACTTGAAATCAACCCAGTGCCTATCAATAAAACGCTGGTGGGGACGAAATTGCGATTTGTAATTCATCTTTTGACACTTTTCAATGTAATAACCAAGGTATAACCATTCTACCTGATGTGTTTTAGCTAATTGTAACTGGCATAAAACAGCAAATTTACCGAGTGAATGGGCCGAATAATCGGGATCATAAAAACAATAAAAAGCACTCCAGGCTTTTACATGTTCTGCCTGCAACAAGTCCGTCACACTGACTGCAATGAGTTTCTCCTGATCATATATTTCAATAAAAATAGACTTGCACCAAACTGAGTTTATAAATTCTTCATACTGTTTTTTTGAGGCAGGAAACATCGGCCCATCGGAGTGGGTATGATTAATATAACGTTGATATAAGTGATAATAACTGGGTTTTAGGCGGCGGCTTACTCGCGCAGTAAATGCGCTGTTTTTATTGACTAAACGTTTTTGGCTGCGCGATATTTTGAAATTTAGCGTGCTAATCCGCAGAGATTGGCATGCTTGGCAGTGGGCACAGTTGGGGCGGTAAACTTGCTCTCCACTGCGGCGAAAACCGTTAGCCAACAGAGTCGGGTAATAATGTCGTGCATTATCCTGCGGATCAAGCAACATGATTAATTGCTCTTTTTGGTCTTCCAGATAAGCACAGGGGAACGCTTTTGTGATCCCCATATTTAAAGAAACAGTTTTAGTCGACACATTTCACCATTATATTTTATATCTAAACCTCTTACTAATTTACTCGCTCTTTGTTATCGTTTCAAACTTATACCACCCTCCATATTGAAATCGGACATCAAATAAAGGTAGTTAATATGAATGTGCAAGCCACCATTGAAAAGAAAATAAGCGATAATATACAGCTGGAATTTTTACAAGTCGAAAATGAAAGTCACCGTCATTCTGTACCTGCTAATTCTGAAACACATTTTAAAGTAACCGTGGTCAGTGAAGAGTTCGAGGGGGTCCCTTTAATTTCCCGTCATCGCCTGATAAATAGTCTTTTAAAAGATGAATTAGCGGGTCCTGTACATGGGCTTGCTCTGCATACCATGACGCCTGCTCAGTGGAAGGCAAAAAATCAGCTATTGCCGGACTCACCTAATTGTTTAGGGGGTGGTAAATAACCTCTATATAGTAATAGAAAGTGGGTAGTTGTCTTTTTTAAATGCATACTGAAAGGTTTTTTGACTGATGTTAAAAAATAATTATTTTTGTAAATTTATTTTACAAAAAATTTGAACTAGAGTGGATAACCTCTTCTTTTGATATGGCAAATGCCCATCCTCTAATGATACTATTACAGAGTATTTTTTCGTCTGCATGTTAAGTGATTGTTGTTTTTTTCAATAAATTACAGAATATGTAAGGTTTTTATGCCGTAAGGCAACTAACTTTCCTTCCCGTAAACATAGTGCAAGAGAATATGATTACTATAAAAAAAGGACTGGACCTCCCAATTTCCGGATCACCAGAGCAAGTCATTTACGATGGGCCAACCATTACTGAAATTGCAATACTGGGTGAAGAATATGTAGGAATGCGTCCGTCAATGGCAATTAAAGTCGGCGATACAGTTAAAAAAGGGCAACTTCTTTTTAGTGATAAAAAGAACGTTGGGGTAAAATTTACCTCTCCGGCATCCGGTACCGTCAAGGAAATTAATCGCGGTGCAAAACGTGTTTTACAATCTGTTGTTATTTCAATTGAAGGCCAGGAAAGCATCTCTTTTCCTAAATATGAAAGTACAAAGCTTGAAAATATTAAACGCGAGCAGGTCGTTGAGAACTTAGTTGACTCTGGTGCCTGGATTGCACTGCGAACGCGTCCTTTCAGTAAAATTCCTAAAATTGATAGCCAACCCGCCTCAATATTTGTAACGGCGATGGATACCAATCCGTTAGCTGCTGATGCCGAATTGATCATTAAAGCCAATAAACAGGCTTTTATTGATGGTTTGTCGGTTTTATCAAAATTGACGGACGGTAAAGTTTATGTTTGTAAGGGTGAAACCAGCTTACCTAAATCAGATCTTGCCAATGTTGAAGAGCAACAGTTTGCCGGTGTGCATCCGGCAGGTTTAGCGGGCACCCATATTCATTTCATCGATCCTGTCTCTGCTACGAAACAAGTTTGGTCAATTAATTACCAGGATGTTATTGCCTTTGGTATGTTGTTTACCACTGGAGAGCTTTACACCAGCAAGGTTATTTCACTTGCCGGGCCTGCGGTGCAAAAACCACGTTTATTACGTACCCATTATGGTGCGTCAATTAAGCAACTTACTGAAAATGAATTGCTTACGGGCGAAGTGCGGGTTATTTCCGGCTCTGTTTTATGCGGTGTGACGGCATCAGGAGCGCATGCCTATTTAGGGCGTTACCACAATCAGGTCTCTGTTATAGTTGAAGGTTACGAAAAAGAGTTATTTGGCTGGGGTGTACCGGGCAGTAATAAACATTCGGTTGCTAATGTTTTTATTTCCGCTCTTAATAAAGCCAAATCTTTTGCTTTTACGACATCCACTGGCGGTAGTAAACGCGCCATGGTACCGATCGGTCAATATGAACGTATTATGCCGCTTGATATTTTACCGACTATGTTATTACGTGATTTGATCGTTGGTGATAGTGATAGTGCGCAGGCATTAGGTTGTTTAGAGTTAGACGAAGAAGACTTAGCATTATGTACTTATGTTTGCCCTGGTAAGTATGATTATGGTTCAGTCTTGCGGACGAACTTAAGCAAAATTGAGAAGGAAGGCTAAGGATGAATCTTAAGCATATACTTGAAAAAATGGAACCGCATTTCGAATCGGGAGGCCGCTATGAGAAGTGGTACGCTCTTTACGAAGCGACAGCCACTTTTTTCTATACCCCCGGGTTGGTTACTAAAGGTATCACCCATGTGCGTGATGGCATCGACCTGAAACGTATAATGATTTTTGTATGGTTAGCCACTTTTCCTGCTATGTTTTTTGGTATGTACAATACCGGTATGCAGGCAAATGAAGCTATCGCTGGTGGATTTTCTGCCTTGGATGACTGGCGTGTTGCCATTTTAAATGTGCTGGGTGTAACCATGGGCTCCGGTGCGGGTCTGCTGGATAACTTTTTGTTTGGTGCGATGTACTTTCTGCCTATTTATGCGGTCACCTTTTTGGTCGGTGGTTTCTGGGAAGTATTATTTGCCAGTGTGCGTAAACATGAAGTAAATGAAGGTTTCTTCGTTTCATCCGTACTGTTTGCCCTTATTGTTCCCGCTACTATCCCGCTTTGGCAAGTTGCCTTAGGTATTACCTTTGGTGTTGTTGTCGCGAAAGAGATTTTTGGTGGTACAGGCCGCAACTTCTTAAACCCGGCATTAGCCGGTCGTGCATTCCTCTTTTTTGCCTACCCGACAAATATCTCCGGTGATGCAGTTTGGACTGCTGTAGATGGTTTCTCTGGTGCGACCCACTTAAGTATTGCTGCACAAGGTGGTTTAGATGCCCTTGCACAGTCAGGGTTAACCTGGATGGATGCATTCCTTGGGCATATGCAGGGCAGTATTGGTGAAGTCTCTACGTTAGCGATTTTAATCGGTGGGGCATTTATTGTCATCACCGGAATCGCTTCATGGCGTATTATCGGCGGTGTGATGATTGGCATGATTGCTGTGGCAACACTGTTTAACGTTATTGGTAGTGATAGCAATCAAATGTTCGCTTTTCCCTGGTACTGGCATCTTGTCACGGGTGGTTTTGCCTTCGGTATGATATTTATGGCAACCGATCCCGTTTCTGCATCCTTTACAGATAAAGGCAAATGGGCATACGGTATTCTGATTGGTTTGATGGTTGTCTTAATTCGCGTCGTAAATCCGGCTTTCCCTGAAGGCATGATGTTAGCCATTTTATTTGCCAATTTATTTGCGCCGTTGTTTGACTATTTTGTGGTGCAAGGAAATATTAAACGGAGGTTAGCACGTAATGTCTAATAAACATGAAACGTTCGGCAAAACTATATTGGTTGTACTGGCTGTTTGTCTGGTTTGTTCAATCATTGTGGCGGGTGCTGCTGTTGGTCTTCGCTCAACGCAATTAGCCAATAAAGAGATCGACAAACAGAGCAATATTCTTGCTGTGGCTGGTTTAGAAACGGATAAATCAATTTCAGATATATTTTCTTCTAATATTGAGACACGTTTAGTTGATTTGGCTAGCGGTGATTTTGTTGATGATGTGAATGTGGCTAATTACGATCAGCGTAAAGCAGCCAAAGATCCTAAACAAAGTATCAAGCTAAGCGCAGAAGAAAATGTTGCCAAGATTGGTCGTCGCGCTAATTTAGCGACAGTTTATCTGGTTTCAGATGATCAGGGTGAGTTACAACGTATTATTCTGCCTGTACACGGTGCCGGTTTGTGGTCAACCATGTATGCCTTTGTTGCCGTCAAAGCAGACGGTAATACTGTTGAAGCCTTAACCTATTATGAACAAGGTGAAACCCCCGGATTGGGCGGTGAAGTTGAAAACCTTCGCTGGCGCGGCCTTTGGCAAGGAAAAGAGTTATTTGATGAACAGGGTCTTCCAGCTATCAAAGTTGTGAAAGGACAGGCTGCTGCTGATTCAAAACATGAAATCGATGGCCTGTCAGGGGCGACATTAACCAGTGTTGGTGTTGAGCAAACATTTACTTTCTGGTTAGGTAAGCAGGGTTTCGGTCCGTTTCTTAATAAAGTTCGTCAGGGGGCATTAACTCATGGCTAAATCGAATGAAATGAAGGCGGTTTTAACCGCACCGATAGTAAACAATAATCCAATCGCATTGCAGATTCTGGGTGTTTGCTCCGCATTAGCGGTAACAAGTAAATTAGAAACAGCCGTGGTAATGACGCTGGCAGTGCTTTTTGTAACTGCATTTTCGAATTTATTTATTTCAATGATCCGTCATCATATTCCCAATAGTGTCCGTATTATTGTGCAGATGGCCATTATTGCGTCCTTGGTAATCGTTGTAGACCAATTTCTGAAAGCATATGCGTTTTCTATCTCTAAACAGCTATCTGTTTATGTCGGCTTAATCATTACTAACTGTATTGTAATGGGACGAGCAGAAGCCTTCGCGATGAAAAATAAACCAATCGCAAGCTTTATGGATGGGATAGGAAATGGTCTGGGCTATGGATTTATTCTGGTGCTCGTCGGTGGTGTTCGTGAATTGTTTGGTTCCGGTGCTTTATTCGGTATCGAAATCTTACCACTAACCTCGAATGGCGGTTGGTATCAAAGTAATGGTTTATTGTTACTGCCACCAAGTGCCTTCTTTATTATCGGTGGGATTATCTGGGCGTTGCGGGTGATGAAGCCTGAGCAAATCGAGCCGAAGGAGTAATTTGAATGGAACATTATCTTAGTATTTTTGTGCGTTCTATTTTTATGGAAAATATGGCACTGGCTTTCTTTCTGGGGATGTGTACATTCCTTGCGGTTTCTAAGAAAGTAAAAACCTCGATGGGATTAGGGGTGGCGGTTATTGTTGTACTGGGTATTTCAGTACCGGTTAACCAAGTTATCTACTTTAATCTTTTAGCGCCAGGTGCACTTGCGTGGGCCGGTTTACCTGAAGCAGACCTTAGCTTTTTAGGTTTTATCACCTTTATCGGTGTGATCGCCGCACTGGTACAGATTCTGGAAATGGTATTGGACAAATTCTTTCCGGCTTTGTATCAGGCACTGGGTATTTTCCTGCCGCTTATTACCGTTAACTGTGCCATTTTTGGTGGTGTATCTTTTATGGTACAACGTGAATATAACCTGATGGAATCGGTTGTTTACGGAGTAGGTAGCGGTGTCGGTTGGACATTGGCCATCGTTGCATTAGCAGGTATCCGTGAAAAAATGAAGTACTCAGACGTACCCGAAGGGCTGCGTGGTTTGGGTATTACATTTGTAACAGCTGGATTGATGGCATTAGGTTTTATGTCTTTCTCTGGTATCCAACTGTAATTGTTTAACATCTCGGGGGTTTAGTCCCCCATAAAACAAGGAAAAGGTCGATGGAAATATTTCTCGGCGTAGCCATGTTTACCATTATCGTTTTAGCTTTGGTTGTGATTATTTTAGCGGCTAAAGCAAAACTGGTAAGCACAGGCGAAATTACAATCTCTATCAATGATGAAGCAGATAAAACGGTGACCACTGAAGCTGGCGGCAAACTGCTTGGCGCGCTGGCCAATGCCGGTATATTTATCTCTTCTGCATGTGGTGGCGGTGGTACATGTGGCCAGTGTCGTGTGAAAGTGAAATCGGGTGGTGGTGATATTCTGCCGACTGAGCTTGATCATATCAATAAACGCGAAGCGAAAGAGGGCGAGCGCCTTGCTTGCCAGGTAAGCGTTAAAGAAAACATGGAGATTGAATTACCTGAAGAGATCTTTGGCGTGAAAAAATGGGAATGTACTGTTATCTCTAATGATAACCAGGCAACCTTTATCAAAGAGCTTAAATTACAAATTCCAGATGGCGAAACTGTTCCTTTTAAAGCGGGTGGTTATATTCAAATTGAAGCGCCGGCTCACCATGTTAAATACAGTGATTTTGATATTGAAGAGCAATATCGCGGTGATTGGGAACATTTTGGTTTCTTTAAGTTGGAATCAAAGGTTGATGATGAAACTATTCGTGCCTATTCGATGGCTAACTACCCGGAAGAAGCGGGTATCATCATGCTTAATGTGCGTATCGCGACGCCGCCACCAAGAGACTTATCATTACCTTGCGGTAAAATGTCATCCTATATTTTCAGCTTAAAACCCGGCGACAAAGTGACCATTTCAGGGCCTTTTGGTGAGTTTTTTGCCAAAGAAACTGAAAATGAAATGGTCTTTATCGGCGGTGGTGCCGGTATGGCGCCAATGCGTTCGCATATTTTCGATCAGTTCCGTCGTTTGAAAACCAAACGTAAAGCCAGCTTCTGGTACGGTGCACGTTCGAAACGTGAAATGTTTTATGTGGAAGATTTTGACAGTATTGCAGCCGAAAATGAAAACTTCGAGTGGCATGTTGCCTTAAGTGATCCGCAACCTGAAGATGAATGGGATGGTTATACCGGATTCATTCATAACGTATTGTACGAAAACTACCTGCGTGATCATGAAGCACCTGAAGACTGCGAGTACTACATGTGTGGTCCACCGGTGATGAATGCCGCGGTTATTGCCATGCTTAAAGATTTGGGCGTTGAAGACGAAAATATATTACTTGATGATTTTGGTGGTTAATATTCGTGGTTAAAATGTTATTACAACGGCTGGCCTTAATAGGGCTGGCCTTTTTTATTTCGTCATGTGCTAAAGTTACGCCTGAGCTTGTTCATCTTCAGGGCAGTACGATGGGCACATATTATCAAGTTAAATATGTGCTGGATGTAAAGCAACAGCAGGACAGTCATTTTTCTGCCGAAGCGATACAATCTGAAATTGATCAGCGACTTGAATTAGTCAACGATCAAATGTCGACCTATCGTCCTGATTCTGAATTGTCACGTTTTAATAAAGCGGAAAAATCATTGCAGGTGTCTGCCGCAACGCGTTCGGTGATTGAAGCAGCATTGATGATATTTGAGCAGAGTAATGGCGCATTTGATGTGACTATAGGCCCTCTGGTTAATTTGTGGGGCTTTGGCCCCGACAAAAGAGCGGATAAAGTACCGTCTGCACAATTGATTGCTGAAAAGCAAAAAATGGTAGGCAGCCAGCATTTAAGCGTTATCGGCAATACCCTTTACAAGGCTATCCCTGAACTGTATGTGGATCTTTCTGCCATTGCGAAAGGCTATGGGGTTGATGTTATCGCTGAATATTTACAAGAGATAGGAATCGAAAATTATCTTGTTGATATCGGTGGCGAGTTAAGGCTGAAGGGCAAGAAAACGGATAATCAAGATTGGTCAATTGCCGTTGAGCGTCCGGTAGCGGGGCAAAATGTGCAACGGGTGATAGATATTGGCGATAATGCAATAGCAACTTCAGGTGATTACCGCAACTATTTTGAGTTTGAGGGCGTACGTTACTCACATACTATCGATCCAAAAACTGGTAAACCGATCAGCCATAAGTTAGTCTCAGTTAGTGTCATCCATAAAAGTTGCATGATCGCAGACGGTTTGGCGACCGCGATAACAGTACTTGGACCTGAAGCTGGATTAGATTTCGCAAAAAAACACAATTTAGCGGTTTTTTTATTAGTTAAAGAGGGTGATCATTTTATTGAGCGTTACACTTCTGAATTTGAACCTTTTTTGAGTGAGGAGAAGCAATGATTTACTTTATAGCAACCTTTATCGTTTTTTTAATTGTTGTTGTTGCTATGGCGATTGGTTACATTTTTAATAAAAAAACTATCGCAGGAAGTTGTGGCGGCCTCGGCTCTGTCGGCATCGAAAAAGAGTGTGATTGTCCCGAGCCCTGTGATAACCGCAAAAAGAAAAATGCCGAGCAAGCCCG
>JBATHQ010000679.1:0-6572 GCA_049667005.1 Psychromonas sp. | reverse complement strand
ACAACAGAGGGCAGCATATCTTGTTGCTGATGGTCCATTAATGTAGACGCCTCACCGCTACGAACAGTTGCAACCAGTGAATTGGTTGTCCCTAAATCGATACCGGCAGCTAATTTATGCTGATGCGGCGCTGCAGATAAACCAGGCTCTGCAATTTGAAGTAATGCCATCGTCTAATATCCTATTTTTTATGGTGTTAGCATTAATCAAACAATTTCTCTTCGATCAATGCTAATTCATTTTGAAGTTTGAGCATGAATTTTAATTTTCGAATACTGTCTGCGGTCGCTTCTAGCTCATTATTTTGCAGTTGTACTTCTATTTTTGCTTCTAAATCTGCGGCTTGCAGCTGTAAATATTGTGCAAATTTTTCAATTTCATGTTCATCGTCTTCTGTAAACTGAGAAATTTTTTCGCGCCATTCCATCTGCTGCATCAGGAAAGAGGTATCCTGTAATGTTTTTTGTTCTAATGCAATATCAACACCCGCCAATAAAAGCAAATACTGGGCGCGCAGACAACTATTTTTTAATGTTTGATAAGCATCATTGATTTCTGTACTTTTTTGCATTGCAGCCAAGCGTTGACTATCGCTTTGCATAACAAATTTATCCGGGTGAAATTGCTTTTGCAGTTCGCGGTAAGTTACCGATAATAACTTTTGGTCAATCGAAAATGTCATCGGAAGGGAGAATAGTTCGAAGTAATTCACAACAGTTTCCTAAAATGAAAAAGAGGAAAATGCATACCCGGGCTACCTAGGTAGTTTGGATATCAACATAATTCCTCAATAAAACATGATTTATCATTATCACGAGTGAGCAGCAGATAATTAAGCGTTATACGCTAAAACTTTCACCACAACCGCATTCCCCGCCTGTATTAGGGTTATTAAATTCAAAACCTTCGTTTAGACCTTCTTTAACAAAGTCTAATTCGGTACCGTCGAGATAAACCAGACTTTTTTTATCGACAATAACTTTAATACCTTTATCGATAAATACTTCATCATCTTCATTAAGTACATCAACGAATTCAAGTACATAAGCCATACCTGAACAACCTGATGTTTTAACCCCTAAGCGTAAACCAATCCCTTTACCACGATTAGAGAGAAAAGCTGCAATATGTTTTGCTGCTGGCTCTGTCATTGTTATAGCCAAAATCGACTCCAGTTATTAACTTTAAAAACTATAAATACGGCGCGATATCTACCCCGCTGTTAAATATTCGGATGTTTACTTTTATAATCAGAAATTGCCGCTTTAATGGCATCTTCAGCCAGTATTGAACAGTGAATTTTCACTGGCGGTAAAGCAAGTTCAGCTGAAATTTGCGTATTGGTGATAGCACTGGCTTGTTCCAGCGTTTTACCTTTTACCCATTCAGTCACTAACGAGCTGGATGCTATTGCACTACCACAACCGTATGTTTTGAATTTAGCGTCTTCAATTACACCATTTTCATTAATTTTAAGCTGCAGTTTCATTACGTCACCACAAGCGGGCGCGCCAACCATACCTGTTGCAACGCTATCATCATCTTTGTCAAATGAACCTACGTTACGTGGGTTTTCATAATGGTCTATTACTTTTTCGCTGTAAGCCATGGTATATATCCTTTTAGTCTTTCTGCTGAGATTGTTCGTTTTATGTAAAGTGCGTTGCTGTAATGCGCTACAGCTAAAAGTAATGTGCTTATTAATCTACTTATTATAACAAAGCGTGTGTTAACTTTTAACTGCCAGATGCTCTACAACCTAGTGATGTGACCACTCGATACTGTTAATATCGATGCCCTCTTTATACATATCCCATAAAGGTGACATATCACGTAAACGTCCAATATTTTCACGAATAATTTTAATTGCGTAATCAATCTCTTCTTCAGTGGTAAAGCGACCAATGCTGAAACGGATTGAACTATGTGCTAATTCATCATCACGGCCAATAGCACGTAATACATAAGACGGTTCTAAACTTGCAGAAGTACATGCACTGCCGGAAGAAACCGCTAAATCTTTAAGCGCCATCACCAAAGACTCACCTTCAACATAATTGAAACTGATATTGATATTGCCGGCAACACGATGTTCCAGAGAACCATTGACATACACCTCTTCCATGTCACTTACACCGTTTAATAAACGCGTGCGTAACATTAAAAGACGTTCACTTTCCGCAGCCATCTCTTCTTTGGCAATACGAAAAGCCTCACCCATCGCAACAATTTGGTGCGTCGGCAATGTTCCACTGCGCATGCCGCGTTCATGTCCGCCACCGTGCATCTGCGCTTCTAAACGAACACGAGGCTTACGACTAACATATAAAGCACCAATGCCTTTAGGACCGTAAACTTTATGTGCTGAAAATGACATTAAATCTACTTTTAAAGCTTGCATATCAATGTCAACTTTTCCGGCACTTTGTGCGGCATCAACATGGAATATGGTTTTGTTAGCACGGCACAGTTCGCCGAATGCCGCGATATCCTGAATCACACCAATTTCATTATTAACATGCATCAAACTAACAAGAACAGTATCCGGACGTAACGCTTCTTTTAATTGTTGTGGTGTTACGATGCCATCTTCTTGAGGATCCAGGTAAGTCACTTCAAAACCTTCACGTTCCAGCTGACGACAAGTATCCAATACTGCTTTATGCTCAGTTTTTGCAGTAATGATATGCTTGCCTTTTTTCGCATAAAAATGTGCGGCACCTTTAATCGCAAGATTGTTTGATTCTGTTGCACCCGAAGTGAACACAATTTCACGGGGATCAGCGTTGATTAAATCAGCAATTTGTTCACGTGCGATATCCACCGCCTCTTCGGCGTGCCATCCAAAACGATGCGAACGGGAAGCCGGATTACCAAACTCGCCATCCGGGGTTAAATACTGCATCATTTTCTGTGCAACGCGGGGATCAACGGGAGTTGTTGCAGAATAATCAAGATAAATTGGTAATTTCATTTGTGTCTCCACTGCTACTAATAAACGGCTTATTATAATTTTACGTTTAATTGTTCAGTCTGGTTAAATTTATTATTTTGAATTTCAGAAATGTGCTGCACATGATCAGAGGTCATTAACTCTTCAAGCGTAATATCATCTAAAAAGGTACTGATTCGGTTGCTCAGCTGTTCCCATAATGAATGCGTTAAACACTGCACACCATCTTTTCGACAACCATTTTTTCCGTCGCATTTTCTTATATCGACAGTTTCATTAACGGCGTCAATAATCATGGCAACAGAAATTTCACTGCGTTCTTTACCCAGTTTATAACCACCACCCGGACCTCGGACGCTGCTAACCAAATCATTTTTGCGTAATTTAGAGAACAACTGTTCCAAATAGGAAAGAGATATTCCCTGACGTTCAGAAATATCAGCCAAGGGTACAGGCCCGGTGTGCTCTTTGATTGCCACATCTAGCATTGCGGTAACTGCATAGCGGCCTTTAGAAGTTAATTTCATAATGCTTCACTTATATAGTGGGAAAATGACATATAACAACACTTTCCGTGAACTTTCATGAAACAATTATAAATACCTGACAATTTTAGTCAAGTAAAAAACCATAGACTTTAGTAGGTTTTAATTTTTTATATATCTTTCTATTTTTCACTATCTTTTTCTAGCGACTGCAGTGATTTTTGAATGCTGCTTAAAATTCCTCTCCACATTCTCAACTCTTTAACTTCCGGACGAGCACGGTTGAAGAAGCGGCGCAGTTTATTCATCACCAGTCCCGGATGCGCAGGCACGATAAAACGGGTATCTGTTAACGTCTGTTCAAGATGATTGAATAAGCCTTCAATCTCTTCACTAAGCGGGTATTCCTCCTGCTGTTCCGGATACGCGGTTGACGACAAAAACGCCATGCGAACTTCATAGCTTAAAGTTTGCACAGCCATTGCTAAATTCAGGGAGCTATAATCCGGATTTGCAGGAATAAACACATGAAAATGACACTTTTGCAATTCATCGTTTGTCAAGCCGCTATTTTCACGACCAAACACCAGCGCCACAGGGTGTTTTTGCCCCTCAATAACCGCTTTTTCTCCCATTTCGCGAGGATCCAGCATAGGCCAGTCCAGTGTCCGCGGGCGCGCGCTTGCACCGATCACCAAGCCACAATCAGCAATTGCCTCATCTAAGCTAGCACAAACCCGGTGATTCTTTAATACATCGGTAGCCCCTGCTGAAAGTGCGACAGATTTTCCATCAACTTCACATTCAGGTTGTACAAGTACTAGTTTAGATAATCCCATTGTTTTCATTGCTCTTGCTGCGCTGCCGATATTACCCGGGTGAGAAGTACCAATGAGTATAATGCGTACGTTTTCTAGCATTTGTATTCCTTTATGTTGAAGGCTAATTTAAGAGTCGGGAGTTTATCATTAATTAAATTACAAAAAAATAGTTGTATTTTAGGCGAGCTGAAAGAACAACTGTTTATTAAATAGGGTTTACAGTGGTAACGGGTAAAAAATATACAAAGCAAAATATTGCAGATTTATGTGATGTATGTATAATTTCGCGCCGAAGGAATCTCCCTTCAACGTTCTTTTAAAATCTAATGGTGATCCAATGCATCCAATGTTAAATATTGCGATTCGTGCTGCTCGTAACGCAGGCAAAGTAATTGTTAAAGGCTATGAAAATCTAGGAGCCGTCGAAGTTGAAGAAAAATCATTAAATGATTACGTTACCAGCGTTGATAAAGAAGCTGAACTTGCAATCATTGGTACTTTACGTAAATCATTCCCAGACCACAGCATCGTTGCTGAAGAGTCAGGTACAGATGAAGGTAAGGACAAGGATTACCAATGGATTATTGACCCACTTGATGGAACAACTAACTTTATTCATGGTATTCCACACTTTGCAGTTTCAATCGCATTAAAAATCAAAGGTCGCACAGAGGTGGGGGTTGTATTCGATCCACTTCGTAATGAACTATTCTCTGCAGTTAAAGGCCAAAGCGCTCAAATCAACGGTTACCGTACACGTACAAATTCCGTGAACAAACTTACTGGTACACTTTTAGCAACAGGTTTCCCTTTTAAGCAAAAACACCATACTGAAACATACCTGAATATCTTTAAAGATTTCTTTATGGATGTTGCCGATATGCGTCGTAGTGGTAGTGCAGCGCTTGATTTAGCTTATGTTGCTGCCGGTCGTGTGGATGGATTCTGGGAGTTTGGTTTAAAACCTTGGGATATCGCTGCGGGTGAAATTTTAATTAAAGAATCAGGCGCAATGATGACCGACTTTAACGGTGGTAATGATTACATGAAAACCGGTAATGTTGTCGCGGCAAATCCGAAGCTACTGAAAGAGATGCTGACAGTTATCCGTAAAAACACTCTGTAATAGCAAATCCGATAGTTTTGATTGTAAACGCAAACTCCAGTTTGCGTTTTTTTATGCCCGACAAACAATTATCCACCTCCCTTGTTTCTGCTTAGCCCCGATAGATTAGTAAATAACAGCTCATAAAAACATCTGCTTGTATGTTTTATATTCGACAAGCGTTGCATAGCATGATCTAAGGCATATTCACATCTACTAATAATTGCAATTTAATAGCAATTACATACTATGAATATTCCAGAATTTAATAGAGGTTACTAATTATGATTAAAAATTACTCTGATACTTTATTTGAAGAAATGAAACTGCTTTCTAAATTCCCTGTTGAATCTCAACTAGAGGGCATTAAAGTCCATAAAGATGCTAATCCATCAGTAATTGCCGCAGCCCAATCTTTATTTGATAAAGGTCTGACTACCCAGCCTGACGGTGGTTATTTAACCGATAGCGGCTTTGAAACGGTTACGCACCTTGACCACGTGTTAGTCACCTTAAGCTGATATTAATAGTAGACGCAGCAAATAAGTGCTGAGCCTTGCTGGTTAAAATGAATGGTAACGACAGTGTTTCCAATCATAAATGCCAGTTATAGCTCAATCAACGACCTTGCTCTTTTAAATTTTTGATTCCTATGATCAGTTACCCTACTTTGTTATAAAATCTTGTTTTTGTTGTGTACCAGGTTGAGTTATTTAACTTAGCAGGGTACATTCATTGCCTTATTTTAATATGATTTATTTAAGGCCTTTTAATGAAAGTCATCTCGTTCAACATCAATGGGCTACGAGCTCGTCTTCACCAACTGCAGGCAGTTATCGACAAACACCAGCCTGATGTCATCGGTCTGCAAGAGATCAAAGTGCATAATGATGTTTTCCCCGTTGCAGATGTTGAGGCAATGGGTTATCACGTTTATTTCCATGGACAAAAAGGACACTATGGCGTAGCGATGCTGTGTAAAAATAAAGCATCCGATGTGCAATATGGTTTTCCAACAGACGATGAAGAAGCGCAACGCCGTATGATCATGGTTACCGTAGAAGATAAAGACGGTTTGCCTGTGCGTATCCTCAATGGTTATTTTCCACAGGGTGAGAACCAGACTCACGAAACTAAATACCCAGCAAAACGGAAATTTTATCAGGATTTGAATCACTATTTAAATGAATTCCATAACGCACAGGAAC
>JBATHQ010000678.1:0-2531 GCA_049667005.1 Psychromonas sp. | reverse complement strand
TCTTGGCTGCAATCAGTTTGACCTCTTTTATATCGGTGTTTTTGATCACCATAAAGGCTGCACTGTTTTTGCTGTTCGGGGGTGTCGCTCGGACGTAAGCATCTTCAACCGTTAACAGATTGGCAATTGCTTGTGTGCTGAGCAGTAAGAGTCCGGTAAATAATAGAGAAGTGAAGGTTTTCATTGCTTGTCCTTATCGTTTTTAAAAAAAGTAATAAAAGATTAACTTGAAAATGAATGTGCAGAGTAATAGTTCGACCTGTTTAATACCAAATTCCCTCTACAAAATAAAAAATGCAAAGGCCATTTCTGAACTTTGCATTCTTATCTCACATACGGGCTGAAAATTAACCGCGCAGTGCTTTTTCTCCGCGCGCAATCCCGCAGACGCCGGAGCGAACCACTTCAACAACCTCACCAGTCTCTTCAAGCGTTGCAATAAAAGCATCTAACTTAGAGCAGGTGCCGCTTAATTGAATGGTGTAAAGGTTTTGCGTGATATCGACAACCTGCCCGCGGAAGATATCTGCGCAGCGTTTTACCTCTTCACGTGTATCGGGAAAGGTGCGTACTTTAATCAACATCAGTTCACGTTCAATGTGCGGACCTTCGGTTAATTCCGAAACACGCAGCACATCGACCAGTTTATGCAACTGTTTCATCATCTGCTCGAGACGCGCATTATCAGGAACGACAGTGGTGATGGTCATTCGTGATAAGGTCAAATCATTAGTTGGTGAAACCGTGAGTGATTCAATGTTGTAACCGCGTTGAGAAAATAAACCTACAACACGTGATAGAGCACCGGACTCATTTTCAAGTAATACAGAAATAATGTTACGCATTGGTCTTCTCCGTTTTGCTTAAGTACATATCTTCCATGCTGCCAAGTTTAATTTGCATTGGGTAAACATGTTCTTCCGGATCAATCAAAATATCTAAAAAGACCACGCGATCTTTCAGTTCAAAGGCACGTTTTAATGCAGGCTCAAGCTCTTCAATGGTATCTACTTTAATACCAACGTGATTATAAGCTTCTGACAGTTTTACAAAATCAGGTACAGAGTCCATATAAGACTGAGACTGGCGACCACCATAAAACATCTTCTGCCACTGTTTAACCATACCCAGAGAGCGATTGTTAAGTAACACAATAACCACCGGGATATTGTATTGCATACAGGTTGATAGCTCCTGGATATTCATCTGAATTGACCCATCACCGGTCACACAAACAACAGGGCGATCCGGGAAGGCAATTTTACAGCCGATAGCGGCCGGTAAGCCAAAGCCCATGGTGCCTAAACCACCGGAATTAATCCATTGCCGAGGTTCTTTAAACGGGTAATACAGGGCGGCAAACATCTGATGTTGACCAACGTCGGAGGTGATAATCGCATCACCATTGGTTATTTTATATAAACTTTCAATAACCTGTTGCGGTTTAATATGTTTATCCGATGTTTTGTAAGCAAGACATTTCTTTTCGCGCCATACTTCTATCTTCTTCCACCAACGGCAGATAAGCTCGCTGTCATTGCTCGCCTGCGTCTCGTCAAGTAAATTTAACATCTGCTGCAATACGATTTCGATAGAGCCGACGATCGGTAGATCGACATGGATGTTTTTTGAGATAGAGGTTGGGTCAATATCGATCTGCATTATTTTTGCGTTCGGGCAGAACTTGGCAACATTATTTGTTACGCGGTCATCGAAGCGCGCACCAATTGCAAAAATCAAATCGGCATTGTGCATGGTCA
This sequence comes from Psychromonas sp., assembly GCA_049667005.1. Lineage (GTDB taxonomy): Bacteria > Pseudomonadota > Gammaproteobacteria > Enterobacterales > Psychromonadaceae > Psychromonas. The sequence goes on along the minus strand of JBATHQ010000678.1, from coordinate 771 downwards.
AGTTAGCTTCGTAGGTGCCGTGCATACCGAGCATACCAACGTTTTGCTTATGCTGACCGGGAAATGCACCTAACCCCATCAAGGTATTAGTGACCGGCAGATTGAGTCTTTCCGCAAGTTCAATCACCTGTTCTGATGCATTGGCAATAATCGCACCGCCACCGACGTAAAGTACGGGTTGTTTAGCGGCTAATAACGCGGCTAAAGCACGTTTAATTTGTCCTCTATGGCCTCTAACTGTTGGCTTGTATGAGCGTAGCTCAACAGATTTAGGATATTCATAGGGAAATTTATTAAGCGGGTTCTGCACATCTTTTGGTAAATCAATTACCACCGGTCCCGGGCGTCCCGTTGAGGCAAGATAAAAGGCTTTTTTAATGGCCATTGGAATTTCTTGTGCAGTGCGGCATAGAAAACTGTGTTTTACTACTGGCCGTGACACACCGATCATATCGGTTTCCTGGAAAGCATCATCGCCAATCCAGTTGGTTGGTACTTGTCCAGAAATAACCACCAGTGGAATTGAATCCATGAAGGCAGTTGCAATCCCGGTTATACAGTTAGTTGCACCGGGGCCTGCGGTCACAAGTACTGTGCCGACCTTGCCGGTCGCGCGCGAATAGGCATCTGCCATATGCACCGCGGCTTGTTCGTGGCGGACTAAGAAATGTTCAATGTCACTGCATTGAAAAATGGCATCATAAATATCTAATACGCTGCCGCCAGGGTAACCGAAAATATGTTCAATACCTTCGTCTTGTAGGGATCGGA
>JBATHQ010000677.1:0-8089 GCA_049667005.1 Psychromonas sp. | reverse complement strand
TTAATTCAACGAAATTCTCACTGAGACGGTCACTAACAATTTCGCCCATTTTAACCGCATAAAAACGGCGCTTATCCGCTTTTACATAACCGCGATCCTGAATGGTTGAAATGATACTTGCATAGGTAGATGGACGACCAATACCCTGTTTTTCAAGCTCTTTTACTAATGCAGCTTCAGTGAAGCGTGCCGGTGGTTTGGTAAAATGTTGTTTCGGATCTAAAGCAATTAAATGCAGCGTTTCGCCAATGGCTATTTCCGGGAAGTTAACTTCATCCACCAGAGATTTTGCAACAGGTTGTGCTTTCGTCCAACCGGCAAAGCGCAATGTCCGTCCTTTCGCACGCAGTTGATAATCACCAGCCTGTACAACTAACGTGGTGGCATCATATAAAGCCGGTAACATTTGACAGGCTAAGAACTGTCGCCAGATTAGTTCATACAAACGCTGAGCGTCACGGTCAACCCCGGAAAGCAAAGCAGCCAACTGATTGACATCTGATGGACGTATTGCTTCATGCGCCTCTTGTGCGCCCGATTTACTGCTGTACACCAGCGCTTCAGGCGGCAGGTAATTTTCCCCAAACTCTTTGCCAATGAATTCGCGTGCACTGGCAACAGCATCTTTGCTGAGGTTGGTAGAGTCGGTACGCATATAGGTAATGTAACCGGCTTCATAAAGACGCTGCGCCAACATCATGGTCTTTTTTACACCAAAACTGAGTCGCGTGCTTGCAGCCTGCTGTAGTGTCGAAGTAATAAAAGGTGCACTGGGTTTACTTTTCGTCGGTTTGTCTTCACGGGACAGTAATTTATATTCGGCTGATTTAAGGTGCTCGACCGCTTTAAGAGTCTGTTTTTCGGTTACCGGTTTGAAAGTCTTACCATTTTCTTTAAAAACTTCTAAGCGCAGCTCAGATTTTGACTCATTTTGCAGATCCGCATGCAGATCCCAGAACTCAACGGGATTAAACGCTTTAATTAACCTTTCACGTTCAACGATTAAACGCACTGCAACAGATTGCACCCGCCCTGCCGATAATCCGCGAGCGACTTTTTTCCAAAGTAACGGGGAAACCATAAAGCCAACAACCCGGTCTAAAAAACGGCGGGTTTGCTGCGCATTGACACCATCAATATTGAGTTCAGTGGGATGCTCAAATGCTTCATGGATAGCACTTTCTGTAATTTCATTAAATACCACACGCTGGTATTTTCCCGGATCGCCACCGAGTACTTCGCGTAAATGCCAGGCGATTGCTTCTCCCTCTCTATCCAAATCCGTTGCGAGATAGATAGTTGGCGCATCTTTAGCAAGTTTTTGTAATTCACTGACTACTTTTTCCTTGCCTGGCAGAATTTCATAATTGGCTTTCCAATCATTATTTGGATCGATGCCCATTCTTGTAACTAAAGCATCCTGCGAACGTTTTGCTTTTTCTTTTGCTTTTTTGGCTTCCGTCAAACCCGCTAGCGATTTACTCTCTTTGGCATCTATTTTTTTCTTTGCACTGCCGCTGGTTGGAAGATCTCGAATATGACCTATGCTTGATTTCACAATGAAATCTTTGCCTAGATATTTATTGATCGTTTTTGCTTTTGCCGGAGACTCCACAATAACAAGAGATTTGCTCATAATACGTATTTACCCAAATAGTCATAATCGAGAAAAGAAACTTAAATTTATATTCTTCTAGTGAATTTCCTTTTTATATAATCCAAACTTTCACGGAATAGCAACATATATTTTCAAAAACGTCGTGTTTTAGGCAGATAAGTCAACTTTATTTAAGCTGACTTATCTGTTTGTTTAAAAATAACGCAATTATTTAATCAATTGCTTAGAATTCATTTGAAATATTTTTAACAGCGTGTTTTCTAAGGCAATTGAAACAGCATGGCCGAGTTTATCTGCAAACTTTTTGCGTTGGATGTATTTGATTTGAATAATATGACGACTATCCAACTGCTCTAACAAATAATCATCACTGGTCGATATACGATCCACCAGATCACGCTCTAGCGCCTGCAGGCCATACCAATGCTCACCGGTAGCCACTTTTTCGATATCAATTTGACTGCGTTGCCCGGTAACAAATTGTTTAAACAGTTCATGCGTTTCTTCAAGTTCCTGTTTAAACTTATCGCGACCAGCCTGATCGTTTTCGCCAAACATGGTTAATGTACGTTTGTATTCACCCGCGGTTAATTGTTCGAACTCTATATCGTGTTTTTTTAACAGTTTATTAAAGTTTGGAATCTGTGCTATCACGCCGATAGAGCCTAAAATCGCAAACGGCGCGGCAATGATTTTATCGGCAACGCAGGCCATCATATAACCACCACTTGCGGCAACCTTATCCACGGAGATTGTTAACGGAATATTATGATCTTTCAAACGTTGCAGTTGCGACGCCGCCAACCCATAACCATGCACCATTCCTCCGCCACTTTCCAGGCGTACAAAGACTTCGTCTTTGTCACTGGCCACGCCTAAAATAGCGGTTATCTCCTCTCTTAATGAGGTAACCTCTCTGGCGTCAATACTGCCCTTAAAATCGATCACATAAAGCTGCGCTAAGCCGTCCTCATCCTGACCTGATTTAGCGGCTTTTTTCGCTTCTTTATCCTTCTCTTTTTGAATCTTTTTATCTTTTTTAAGACGTGCTTTTAACTGATGGTGGGTTAATAATTTATCTTCTATGGTTTTTCTTGTTTCTTTTAATTGTTCAGACAAGTCAATTAGCTCTAACTCCCCTTTTTTATGCTTTTGCTTACTGGATAAAGCGACAACTATCACCACGATGGCAATAATTGTAAGCGCCAGAGTCACCGCTTTGGCTAAAAATAAGCCGTATTCGATTAAAAATTCCAAAATTGTATTCCTTGAGTTAATTTTATTAACCATATCATGACAAAAACTGTTCTCCGGCACAAAAGAGTTTGAGTGTTTTATTAAAATAAAGTTAATATTGTTACTTATTTAACAATACGAGAGACAATATGATTGAATTTATGGCACCACCTGACAGTTTAGCGGGCAAAACGATTCTGATCACAGGCGCCGGTGCAGGCATAGGTAAAACACTTGCGTTACAATGTGCAAGCCTTGGTGCAAAAGTCATCTTATTGGGCAAAACAGTGCACAAATTAGAAACTGTTTACGATCAAATTGAACTGTTTGGAAAGCAACAAGCCGCTATTTTACCGGTTGATTTAAAGGGTGCCAGCGAAGAGCATTACAATGACCTGGCTGACACCATTAAGCGCGAGTACGGCCAGCTTGATGCACTGGTACATAACGCAAGTCAACTAGGCACATTGGGTCCCTTTGCACAGATTGAAAAATCCACCTGGGATGACGTAATACAGACCAATCTGACTGCACAATTTTTATTAACTAAATCATTAATCCCGGTTTTAAATCTTGCGCCTAACGCATCGGTTATATTTACCACCTCCAGTGTCGGCCATACCGGCAGAGCATATTGGGGGGCTTACAGCATCTCTAAATTTGCCAGCGAAGGGATGATGCAGGTTTTAGCGGATGAATATGAGCACAGTACGTTACGTTTTAACGCGATTAACCCTGGCGCCACGCGCACGGCAATGCGCGCCATGGCCTACCCTGCCGAAGACAGCTCTTTATTAAAGACAGCAGAAGAAATTATGCCAACCTACCTGTATCTGCTCAGTGATGTGAGTATAGGTGTGACCGGACAGCGTTTTAACGCGCAGTAGAGGATATTATTGGTTTACTCGGGCTGAGGGGCATCAATGTGCGATTTATAAGCCACGAGCTTCGAGTATAGAGCGGCGCGGTTGGTATCGTAGCTAAGGAGTCGAGTAGATGAGTATAAGTTGTAGTTGAGTATCAGTTTTCCGGTATTTTCGAGCTGATGGCTGAAAATACCGAATGATTTTTCACTGAATACTTCTGGCTATCGTTTGTAAATATTCAGGCCCTCTTCAGGACGGGTTTTTAGCAATTTGAGTGTCCACATATATTGCGCGCGGTTTTCATCTATCACTTTTTCAATCGCTCGATTCATCAACTCAGTTTGATGCTGTTCATCACCGTTGGGAAAGTTTTCCAGTGGCGCATGACATATCACGTCAATTTTTGAGGTTGCCGCGTTATAGGATGTATAGGTTGGAATAACAACCGCACGCCCTAACTTAGCAAGGCGGCCGATAACCGGTAAGGTGGCTTTTTTAGTGGCATAAAAATCGCAGAAAAGGCTGTTTTCGCGGCCATGATCTTCATCGGGCAGGTAATAAAAATGGGCTTTATCGCGTAAACTTTTGATAGCCGGTTTCAATCCCTCAGAGCGATGATATAACGTGCCTTTGCCTGCCAATTTTGTAAAACGTGTGCGGTAGCCAGTCACAAACCAGTCAAAAATAGGATTACGATAATCATTGAACATACTGGATAACGGGTAACCGCGTGCAGAAATAGCTGCTGCCCCGGCAAAGTCTACACCGTAACAATGCGGCGCTAAAAAGATGATTGCTTTTCCCTGCGCTTCAGCTTCTTTAATATAATGTTCGCCGATAAAATTAATACGCTCAATCAAAAAGTCCTGACTGCGAAATGCAATTTCACCAAGCGATAATAATATTTGTGCCATCGAACGTAGATTTTCATGCATCAAGGCATCTTTATCGGCTTGAGAGTATTCCGGGAAACACAAGCCTAAATTTATAAAGGCAATCTGTTTGCGTTTCTCTAAGAATTTAGCGTTATATATTTTATCAGCAATGAATGCGGCAAAACGGTCGCGCCATTTAATTGGAAGATAACTGAATAAGTATAATAACCCCAGTAAAAACCATGTGGGCCAGTATTTGGGTAAAAAGTGTTGTTTTTTTAGGGAAGTATCAAACCTAGATTGATATTGAGTCATTATTAGACCTTAAGACACTAAGAATGATTAAAGCAGAAAGTTGGTGGTAGACTCCCCAGCGAACCCTCGGCACTTGAATCACTTGCTATGGCTGCTGCCTTCCGACTCTGACCAGGTTAACAAGTTATCAATGCGAGGAACCAAGAAGCCTACCATTGTCACTGTCATCAAGTGGTTACCAGGTAACTACTTGATGCAGGCGATTATACGTAATGAAGCAAACATTACAACTTCTATTTATTGATTTAAGCGTAAGTGATTAATAATTCGCCGTTAATTTCAGTTGAATTTGCTCTGTGAAAATTAAATTAATGTTTTTACCAGTCTGTCGGCTTTGAATCTGCGCATACGAATCAGCAGTTTTTGTACATGCTCAGGATAATCCGCAATACTCTGTATTTCATCGAAGTGTTCTATTTTTTGTGTATTTTCAAGAATAATAGCCAGTTCTCTGTCTAATAACGGTTTAATTTCTTGTTGAGGATCATCAAGTAAAAGTGCATTTTCTATATCTAAACGCCATGCACGTGGATTAAGGTTATGTCCGGTTAACATTACAAATCGTTGATCGGCATAGATCCCTTTTAAATGAAAACTGTTGTTATGATCTTTCCAAAGGTGAATGTTTAATTGCTTATTGTATATTGCGTGCTGGTATTTTTTAGTAAATTTTTTAAGATTACTTTCATAAAGATAGGGTAAACCGCCTATTGTTTTAAAAGGCAGATCATCCGGAATATAAAAGTCATTCGCGGTTTTATCACCGACAACAAGAGTAAGTTGCACGCCACGATCCAATAAAGCATTTATGTCTCGGGCTATTGCTCTTGGTAAGTTGAAATAGGGCGTAAAGAGAATTAATTCTTGCTGAGTACTTTGAAATATTTTGCGAATGGTATTATTTAATTTATTTTTACGGGCACCTAATCCAAATAATGGGGTCACCGCTAATTGTTCAGTAAAGAATTCGCCGTCAAAGGCGTAAGCGGCCGTTTTTAAATGGTGGCTGAATATTTTATGGGCCGTTTTAAGCGACGGGAAATCTGCGATCACTTCATTATTTAATGTTGCAACTGCGTCACTTTCTAAAAAATTTACCTGTAAAAAGTGCACCAGAGAATCCGCTAATTTATTATTTTTAATTAACCAATAACGATCTAAACGGTATTTATCATTATTATTCAGATAAATATTATTAAAACTTGCGCCGCTATAGAGTACCTGATCATCAAAAACAAAACCTTTTAGATGCTGTACACCGAATAATTCTTTACGTTTAACGGGGATACCAATGATTTGAACACCGAATCCCTCTGCTTTTGCAACTTCCTGATACCAGGTCGCATTGGTTGCTTCAGATTTACCTCCGCCTATTAAACCACGCTGTGCACGATGATAATCGACACAAACAACCACCTCTAATGATGGTGTGATTTTTTTGGCTTGATATAAAGCCAACAGAATCTCTTCACCTGCCTGATCATTTTCAAGATAAAGCGCAGCGAGATAGATACGGTATTTAGCCGCACTTATCTGTTTCAATAATTCGGCTTTAAATGATTTAGTAGAAAAAAGACAATCGACATCCTCAACGGCAAGCGGAATTTTTTTTAGATTTTCAAGAAACAACAGACTTTCTTTGATTCGACTACTCATATGTTTTTTATAAACTCAGATATGTTGGCAAATACAAGACAAGATTGCCTGATAGCCATTCGATTAATTAATAGAATGGCTATCACAACCTTATCTTAATATTGACCAATTCAGATTAGATCACTTTAGCGATGGCATCACATAAAGGCTGCATATTATCTTTTGTCATACCCGCGACGGAAATGCGGCCTGAACCAACAATATACACAGCAAACTCCTCTTTTAAGCGGTTTACTTGTGCAACGGTCAGACCAGAAAAAGAAAACATACCATTCTGACCATTGATAAATTCAAAATCTTTTGTAACCCCCATCTCTTTTAATGTTGTTACAAACAGTTCACGCATCTCTTTAATACGATCACGCATATCAGCCACTTCTTTATCCCATTGCTGATAAAGTTGTGGATCATTTAAGATGGTGGTAACAATTGCCGCACCATGCACAGGCGGATTCGAATAATTAGAACGGATACCGGATTTAATCTGGCTGAAAGCAGACTCTGCAATATCACTGTCTTCAGCGACTAAGGTAATGCCACCGACACGCTCATTGTATAAACCGAAGTTTTTAGAAAAAGAGTTGGCAACCAATAACTCTTTATTGTACTGAGCAAAAATACGCAGTCCCTGTGCATCTTCTTCAATCCCTTTGGCAAATCCCTGGTAGGCAAAATCGAAAAAGGGAATTGCGCCTAAGTCAGCCATCAATTTAGCTAAAATTTCCCACTGTTCCAAGGTCGGATCAATCCCTGTCGGGTTATGGCAGCAACCATGGAAAAGCACTAAATCGCCCGCCTCAACCTGCTCTAAAGATGCCAGCATCGCAGGGAAATCTAAGTCATTGCTTTGCGGATTGTAATAATCATATTGAGCGACCTCAAGCCCGGCAGTTTTAAATACATTGCCGTGATTTGCCCAAGTTGGATTACTGATCCATATTTTTTTGATGCCAAGTTTAATCGCCGCAAAATCAGCTCCCGTCCGCAGAGCCCCGGTTCCACCAGGGACCTGTGCAGTGCGGGCACGATTGGATTGTATAATCTCAGAATCTTTACCGAATAAAAGTTTTTGAACAGCCACGCCGTAAGCCGCAAGTCCTTCAATGGTTAAATAACTTTTAGTCGTTTCTTCAGCCAATAAACGTTTCTCTGCTTCTTTAACCGTGGCTAAAATAGGCGTCTGTCCACTTTCATTTTTATAAATACCAACACCTAAATTAATTTTTTCAGCGCGGGGATCTTTTTTAAACGCATCAGTCAATCCCAAAATAGGATCTGCCGGCGCCATACTAACTTGTTCAAACATAATTATTCCTTTAATGCGATCAGGGCTATATTTCTATAGCGTGTTATACCATTACTACTTTTTCAATCAATAAAAAACAGCATTATTGGCCTATTTTGTTATTAATCTCATTGATTTTAATCTTCCAGATAGCAGGCCCCTGCTCATGTACATTGTTTCCTTTGCTGTCAACAGCAACGGTGACGGGCATATCTTCAACATCAAATTCATAAATAGC
>JBATHQ010000676.1:0-7529 GCA_049667005.1 Psychromonas sp. | reverse complement strand
CAGTCGCTGCAATTTAATGGAACGCTCAGTGCTGAACTCGCTGCCGTCCTGCAGTAATTGCGCAGGGTGGTTACAGCATTGTTTGAGGCGTAATAACGCAGATAAAAAGATCATCTGATGCTCAGATTTTTCCTGAGTATCGTTAATGTTTTGTTCAACTTCATTAACGATCGACTGGTATAACGAAGCTTGTTCTTTGCTCAGTTCGCAATAGACTTTTTGCTCAATTTTATCCGGTAAATCCTGAATAATATTTTTATCGGTTTTTAAACGACGCAATATAAACGGCTCGACTAAATTTTTAAGAATTTTAGTTTTGTGCAGGTCATTGTCTCGTTGTACCGGGATCTCAAACTCTTTTCTAAAAGCCGAACGGGTACCGAGTATGCCGGGATTTAAAAAGTTAAATAATGACCATAGATCCATCAATCGGTTTTCGATGGGTGTACCTGTTAAGGCAATACGGCTATGCGCTTTTATGGTGGAAATTACTTTAGTTTGCGCTGCTGCGGGATTTTTAATATTTTGCGCTTCATCGATAATCAACCTGGACCAGGTTATATGATTAAATAACGCTTTATCTTTTCGTACTAATCCGTAAGAGGTGATAACAATATCGTTAGCCGCGATCAGCTGCTTAAACTCATCTTCCTTAGTGCGTTGTGAGCCATGATGAATCACCGCTTTGATACTCGGAGCGAATTTCTCTAACTCTTTATACCAGTTGCCGATCACTGAGGTTGGCGCGATTAATAATGCGGCCTGTTGCCTGGGGGCATTTAATAGCAGGGAGATAACCTGCATGGTTTTACCTAAGCCCATATCATCGGCCAAGCAGGGATTCATCCCTAAATTTTCCAGATAGCTTAACCACGATAAACCGCGCACCTGATAGGGTCTTAACTGCGCTTTTAAATTTTCAGGTTGCTTGATTAACGCCATTTTGTCTTTATCTTTCAGGTTTGCCAGCATCTCATCAATAGTATCATCCAGTTCAATGCTGTACTGATCTTCATTGGCCGCCATTAATAACAAATCTTGCAGATCGCCACTGTTTCTATCTTGTTGTGAGCTTTCAATAAGTTTCTGCATCCTTGCCATCTCTTTCGGATCAAGTTGCATCCACTGACCACGAAAATGCACCAGTGCTGACTTAGCATCGATTAACGCTTGCCACTCTTGTGCGCTGATCTGATCATCACCAATGGCATATTGGTAGCTAAAATCGATAAGGCCTTCTTGACTTAAATAGGATTTAGCCGCGCCACCTTTTGCTTGATCATCTGCGCCGGATTTTTTAGTTGCGCGCATTTTAATTTTGGCTTTTAATCGCCCCGATGCTGTCCACCAGGCAGGAACACTGATTGTATAACCACAAGCATGCAATGCCCATGCGTCCTCTTTTAAAAAATCAAATGCCTGATCGGTTGTAAGCCGGATCTGCCTTTGTTGCATATTGTCCTGGAATACTTGCTCTAACAGTGGATAGAGTCGACAGGCATAGCCTAGCTGCAGCAATAAATTCCGTTCTATACCGGTGCCAAGCATCTTATTGAAAAAAGCTTGTTTGCTATTTTTATCCTGCCAGAATTCAGCAAGATTGATCCTAAAAGAGGGATCGACTTTAGCTTGCAGCAGCACCTCTAATCCCCAATCATTACCTTGACTTGAAGACGCTTCATTAAGCCGAAAACAGAGGTTAAACGGTGAGCCAAACTGATCATAACTGAGGTTGTTGTGCCATACCTGCCAATCCTTCCACTCCTCTTCGCTGAGTTGTGTTGGCGTTTGCTTAAGCGTGTTTTCAATAAAGCTATCTTCAAACTGTTTATAGACGGTATTAGGGTATTGAGTCGTGCCGATAATGTTGTTTAACAGCACTTCAGAAAAATGTTGTAGCGTGGCCAGTGGGTCGATCTGTACATTTTTAGGTAAAGCGGGATCCGGCAAACAGGCTGAGAAGGGCATTAAAGGGGCAATCTGTTGTAATCGCTGTTGATATTCGGCAGACAGTGGCTGCCATTTACTATCAAAGTGGATTTTCTTTTGTACTTTTTGCGCCACTAAAAACGGAATATATTGATCGTTTTGGATCACATAGCTCAATTCTGCCGCCATTTTTAACCAAAATTTCGCATCGTCAGCCAATTGCATATCGTCTGCAAAATAATAAGATTGAAAATTTAGCTCTTTTAAAAAGGGCAGTGCCTGATCTATTTTTATGGCATTTAATGTGAAGTTAGCCATCCCGGCATAATCGCTCTCCTCTAAATCGTTTAAATTAGCAATAATAGGGGAGGGGATTGGCTGTTTATCCCGATCACAAGGCAGTGCGACGCTCAGCGCTTCTATTTTAACGATCTGCTTGAACTGCTTATTAATCAATTGCCTTGGTATAAAACCTGTAAAATTCTCAGCAAACCAACTGGCTAAAGAATCGGCATCGCTTTGGTAAGGGAAGTGGTTATTGGTTTGCGTTAACTTGCTATTAAGCTTTTTGGATTGCTCGAACCATAAGTATAAACAGCCTGTATTGTTAAATTCATAGCTGGTTTGCTGCCAAAATAGATGGAGGATCTGCATGTATCTATATTACCCTTGTTTTTGTTCTTAGTATTTTCGCGTTTATGATACCAAAGGAATTAATAAAGTGATCAAGTATTGCACGGGGAAAATCAGCACTAACAAGACGTGAGTTGCAGGAGATAGTTGTTCTCACTTCAAGACTCACAACACAGTTAGGGGGGATTTTAACAAGTTAGACTGATTACCTTTTTAGTTCCTTTGGTATTATTGGTGATTATAAAATTTAAAAGGTGGTGAATATGTCTATAGCTAAATTTTTTGTGATGTGGTCTGTTTTATTATTAGGCGGATGTACCACCGTACAGCAATTACAAGAGCTGCAAGTGAGTTTAATTAAGATTGAGCCGACACAGTCTTCTACCGGCTTATCCCCGCGCTTTAACGTGCAGTTATTGGTAACAAATCCAAATGATCAGGATTTAGAGATACAAGGGATGACGTTACAACTCGATATTGCTAATCAGAAGATCTTAACTGGGGTATCCAATCAGATTCCGCAACTGTCAGCTTACAGTGAAACACTCGTCGATATACAAACGACCGTTAATTTAATTGATTTATTTAAATTGCTGACCCATTTGAGCCAGCATAGCGGGGATGATATTAAATACCGGTTAAATGCCAGAATAGATCCAAAATATTTTATTCCATTTAACCTGAGCAAAGAGGGTGTTTTGAATGAATATATGCAGCAGGGGCTCAAGCTCAACAAATAACCTGGCAAAATATCACCCCGCAATATTAACCTGCTGATTGTGCAGTGTTATTAAAGTGTATGTGTGTGGAACTCATCTGAGAACTTCAATGCGCACTTTAATAACCCCTGCACTAAGACCATTAATAGCCTTAAATGCAGATCGGGAAAGGTCAATGACCCGGCCTTTAACAAAAGGGCCCCTATCGTTAATTTTTACCACAACACTCTTACCATTTTTTAAATTAGTCACTTTGACTTTTGTACCAAAAGGTAATTTTTTGTGCGCTGCAGTACTTGTGTTCTGGCGAAAAATATCACCACTTGCAGTTCTTTTACCCTGAAACTTATTGTGATAAAAAGAGGCGTTACCCACTTCTTGTGGAGCACTTTCCGCAACCGGAATAGGTGCACAGGCTAACAGGTTAAAGGATAAAAAAATTATTATTAATCGCTTAATATTTATTACCATGGTATTTCCTACTTTATCATTGGCATTCCTTGCTCACTAACTTCCATTGACAACAAGTGAAAATAATATGACAACCTGCAAAAAATTAGGCGCTATAACGATATCTGACAGTCATAGCAGATCAAATTGTTAACAACGTTTGAATTTGTCATATTTGTAATGAGGAACTGTCCTGCAACGCGGAAATCGCTCACCCGATATAAATACCAAAATCAGCTATTTTTACTGTTTCGGTTTCTTGTTACTCGTCACCGGCCTAATATTTTGCCAGTAACGGTATTTTGATAAAAATCGCTTAAATTACTCTCTGTAATCTCGATCATCTCGCCATTCGTTTGCTTCTTTATAAACGTAGCGCGCTCAGAATAACCAATTATTTAAAAAAGTATAGTTATAAATATCACTCCACAACTCTTTTTCAAGATCATGCCCCGCTACAAACTGTTTATCATGGGTACTAAACAAACAGAATGCGGATATTTAAAGATTGCATTTTTTGACAATCTCTTTTGTCATGCCCTTAAAAATAAATAAGTGTGCAGGCATCATCACGAACCAATATATCAAGCCCCAAAAGCCGGCCGGATGCCACCAGGCACGTATATCTAACTCCCTATAAGTGCCCTTATCGACGATATTAAACTCTAATCTGCCAAGTCCGGGCGCTTTCATGCCAAACAGTAATGACAAAAAGCTATTCTCTTTTATAGCGATCACTTTCCAGGAATCAATTCTGTCGCCTAATGCTAATTTGTCCGGATCACGACGGTAACGTTTTAAAGAATCACCGCCGAGAAGGTGATCCATCCACTCTCTGATCCGCCATAAAACATTCGCAAAAAAATAGCCCTGCTCAGTACCGATTAATTGAATCTGCTGCCATAGTCTCTGCGCACTTACATCCGTTTTCAACGTATAACCCGCCTGCTTGGGATAATAACCGTAGCCAGGCTGCCAGCGTGACAGGGCATCGGGATCAAATCCCCAAATTTCACTGTCAATAATATCGATTTCACGGCTTAAGGTTTTTGCGACAGCCTGTTCAAAGGAGAGTAACTTTTGTGGAATAAGCGCCTGAATCTTTTTACCGTCGGCAGTTAAGTCATATTGCAGACCACCTACTAACGCTTTGGCTATATTGGTCGGTACCGAGGTGATTATTTTAAACCAGTAAGCAGCCATTTTCGGCGTGAGAAAAGCCAGGGGAATAATACGTACTTTCTTACCCGCTACCTTGCCTATTATCTGCATCTGTTTTTTATAAGTAAGTAATTCCGGACCGGCAACATCAAAAATTTGATCAGTTTCAGGCGTGAATTTGAGTAATTCAACAAGGTAATAGAGCAGATTTTCCAAGGCAATTGGCGAGTTGCGCGAAGTCATCCATTTAGGCGTAATAATGATCGGCAGATGATAAACAAAATCACGCATCACCTCAATAACCGCTGAACCCGGGCCGACAATGATTCCCGCTCTTAATTCAGTGACAATAACATGGCTTTGTCTTAAAATTTCGCCGGTTTTTTTACGGGCAAGAAAATGTTGCGAATGACTGCTGACGGGTTGCAGAGAGCCTAAATAGATAACCTGTTTAACCTGGCTGGATTTTAATTGTTCACTAAAATTGCTGGCACTTTGCATCTCTATATCAATAAAGTTATCGCCGTGGCTCATACCATGCACCAGAAAGAAAACAACATCAATATCTTTCAGCATTCCAGATAAATCAGTACGCAGCGCTAAATCTAACTCAACAACATCGACATTATCCAGTCGACTCCAACTGCGCTTTTCAAGCAACTTGAGATCCCGTCCTGTCGCGGTTACGTGATAACCAATTTGTGCCAGTACAGGCACTAATTGACTACCAATATAACCAGAGGCCCCCACCACTAGAATATTTTTCACCATTAAGCCCCCTTTGTCATGATCGTAAAATGGTATGATCGTAAAATCAGCTGGCCTTGCTTAACTGTGCAGCAGACGACTGATTAACATTATTGAGCATATTTTGCAGTGCTAAATTAGCAATATAAACACTGCTATCTAATAAGCGATTTGCAAATCCCCATTCGTTATCACACCAGACTAACAGTTTAACTAAGTGCCCGTCACTGACACGGGTTTGCGTACCATCAATAATACAAGATCGCGGATCGTGATTAAAATCAATTGAAACCAGTGGCGCTTCGGTATATCCCATGATGCCTTGCAGTGTCGTTTTCGATGCAACAAGCAGACAATGATTAATATCTTCAATAGTCGCATTTTTACTAATGGTAATGCTTAAGTCCATCGCCGTAACATTAATGGTTGGCACTCGCACGGCGATCGCCTCAAATTTATTGGCAAATTTAGGCAAAATTCTTTCTATTCCCGCGGCTAATTTAGTATCAACAGGAATAATCGACTGACTCGCTGCACGGGTACGCCTTAAATCAGGGTGGTACGCATCTATAACGGGCTGATCATTCATGGCGGAATGAATAGTAGTGATAGTGCCGCATTTAATGTCAAAATGTTTATCCAAGGTATCAATGACAGGCACGATGCAATTAGTGGTACAGGATGCACCGGAAATATAGGTCTCCTGGCCGCTAAGCTGGTGATGATTTACGCCATAGACAACGGTTGCGTCAACGTTTGAATTGGCCGGATGGGAAAAAATCACTTTTTTAGCCCCTGCTGCCAGATGCGCATCTGCATCGGATTTAGTCCCGTAAATGCCAGTACAATCGAGGACAATATCAATATCGTATTCATGCCATGGCAGATCAGACAGTTCAGCATGGCGCACTAAAGCAATAGGATCATTGGCAATAATTAATTGATTATTCAACAATTCGACTGAGAATGGGAAACGCCCGTGGGTTGAATCATACTGCGTTAAATGTGCGATTGCGGCGGGATCTGCAAGCTCATTAATAACAACAATTTTTATCTCTTCCTGACGGTTACTTTCATATAATGCGCGCAGCACACTGCGGCCAATTCGCCCGTATCCATTGATAGCAATTCTAATTGACATAATACCTGTTAACCACCTAATAAAAAAATCGAAAGTCATTGTAGGTTAAATTTGCAGATAAGCGAACCTATCAGAGTCATTAATTACTGAAAAGCAAACACAATCAATACTCACGGAGGAACTGAGTATACAACCCGGTTTTTATCCCTCTTATTCAACAATAACCTTGACTATCCGGATCCTGACGGGCGGCTGGAATTGGTAATATTTATTGAATAAGTCCAGAATATATTGACTGGAGTACGGAACACAGCAATAAGTTAAACTGCCTGGTTATAACAATATGAGTGGTTAACATGACTAAAAGACTCTTTCTTGGTATCGCACTAGATAAACAGCAAGCTGAGCAGATCTGTCAGCTGCAGAAACAGTTAGACCAATCGCTGAGGCTAATACCGTTGCAGAACCTGCATATGACGCTGGCATTTTTAGGGCTTGTAGGTGAGGAAGTGCAAGAACAACTCGAAGAGCAAGTTTCGCAGATGTTCAAGCCTAAATTCCAGCAGACATTGAATACATTGACCCATTGGAAAAACCCACAAGTGCTTTGTTTAACAGGTGAAAAAACAGATCCGGTTTTAGCTCAGCTAGCCAAAGAGTGCCATTCACTGACCTCGTTGTTCAACTTACAAAAAAATACCCATCTTTTTACGCCTCATATTACGCTGGCACGAAAAGTCAAAAGTACGGATCAAAGCATCACGGCTGCCATTGCTATTAAACCACTTGTGTTAAGACCGACAGCAATG
>JBATHQ010000675.1:0-3440 GCA_049667005.1 Psychromonas sp. | reverse complement strand
AATAATTATCGCCTTCAATATCTTGACGGTCTGTGTTTTGGTCTGTGCTTGATACACGGATATATACTAATTTCATGATTGTCCCCACTGTCCTTAATAGTTTTTATCAATTTACACATCCATAAATGTATTCACAAGTCTAAGATCCTAGGTTGCACGAAAAATGAGAAGTTACGACCCCATTAAAATGGTTTACTTTATATTCAGCTTATTGCGTATTCTAAGGGTATACCCTAATTTTAGTTACCAAAAATTGTCTAAATGTAACTTAGAAAAATAACATTGTGCTTTCTGGTTTCAATTTGCGTGGTAATTGGTCGAAAGTATGTAATCTGTGGATTTAGGTGGATAAATTATGTATTAATATTTTTAAGTTACACAATGCGGCACTACATTTTTATGTAGTGGGTTACTGTGTAATTAGTTTAAAAAACCACAAATCCACAACATCCGCCTAAGTTACCTTTGGCAGCAAAGGTTACGCTAAGTGTGTTCAGTAGTATTTAATGTATTACAAATGTAATACATTAAACTGACTTATTAATTGATTTTATTAGATATGATAGGTTTATTTTTTCTCGCATTTGAATTAAACCACGTAACAATTTAGCGTTGGTTATATTTTTACCGCTTGCCAAACTCAGTTCTTCCAACCAAAGATTTAATTCAACTTTATCATTTTCAGGTAAACGCATCGTAATCGGTGAAGTGTTTGTTGTGATATTACGACGAGTGGCTACTGTGGTGATTTTATCTTTACTGACAGCTTGATCTACAGCTTCTACTTTACGTTTTTCACGGCGTTCAAGTGAAGTTGTACCGGTTAATTTTTTCATCTTAAGCCTCCAAGTGAAGTAGAATTTCTTTTGCCAGGCGTTTGTAATCGTTATTTACAATAGCCCCTGGTTTGTAGTGCAGAACCGATAAAGCGCTTACGCTCGCCTGGCCGACTACTTCAGTTTTAGCAATGGTGCTTTTTAATACGTTTTTTGAAAAAGTGATTAGCTGCTCATCTAAAAAATTATTAATTAGCTTATTAGATTTAGCGTATTCATTTCTGAAAACCAAAAAATTAACATTATCGGTTTCTTTTACTTCTTCAAGCGCATCGAGTAGATCAGACAGGCCATTCAATGAGAATGAACCGCCATCAATAGGAATAATAAAGAGAGAGGAGGCCATCATGGCATTCACTGACGTTAAAGATAAATTAGGTGGGCAATCCAATAATATTAGATCGAAATCATCTTTAATTAATTCCATCTGATTTATTAATATTTTTTCACGATGAATCTTTGCCAGGCTTTGTTCAATAACGCGACTGAGAGAAATGTCAGACGGGCAAATAAATAAATTGGGGATATCTTTGTTTTTAGCAGAAGCGGGTTGAATAACTTTGGTAATGGGTATTTTTTTTGAGGATGCAAATACATCTGCAATGGTTAGTTCAAATTCAAACTGGCCACCAGTTAAAACAGATGTCAGATTTGCCTGTGGATCTAAATCTATAACTAAAGTACGTTTACCCTCTTTGGCGTATTGCGCCGCAAGGTTGATAACCGTCGTTGTTTTACCAACTCCGCCTTTTTGGTTTAGTATTGCAATGATATCCATAACTTACCCCCTTTAAATGTAATACAATTGTATTACATTTAAATACTGAGTCTATCACTAATTTATTTTTTTTGATGTATTTAACTGTGGTGTTAACAACTAGAGGTGTGACTTAACATAACACCCGTTAAGCGCTCTAAATTTTGAAAGTAATTTTGAAAGTAATTAAATGGTTTTTGATTAATTCGACAGGTAATCTACCATCAACCTTTATGTAAATTACTTTATCTAACTCACTAACCAGAATCATTTTTACTTTTAGAGTGACGTTTTTTCTGCCGCTCGAGTAACTCTTTTTTCATATTTTCATGTAGCGATGGATCGAATACCTTTGAATAACAAACCAACTTCTTAAGATCAGAAATAGTAAGTCTTGCAACCGGATCCCAAGCTTTAAGGTCCCGCAAATAATTAGACAAAAGCTTAAGATTTTCCTTTTGCCATTCTCCCTCTTCATGGCTTTCTGCTTTGACTTTTGGTCTCCTTAATAAACGAGGTCGGATAGGTTTGGCATTTGTAAGCTCAAAAGTATTCCCATTCTCAAGCGATGTAGTCATTTTTTGTATTTCATCGATATAAGTGAAAGTTAAGGCATGCGCTTTTTTTCCGTTTGTAATTACACTGTAATTAATTGAGAGATTTGTTCTTTGATTGATCGCATCTACAGCTGGTTGAATTACCCGTGATTTAAAATCACGCCATTGTGGATATGCTTTATTTCCGAATCCAGCACTGTTTTTTATATCTTCAATTGTCATTGTTAAATCGTAATACCCACCTTTTTCGGTTTTGTATTCACGAGTCAGCCATTGATAAAGCCTAAATGAAAAAGGAGTATTTAATCTGCTTACATACTGAAAGTTAATTTTTGTGAAATTTGCTTTTAATTCGAATAAATAAGGGGATATATCTTCTGTAAAGTTCAGCTCTATTTTGGTTCCGTCAGTCTGCTCTGTAAAATATTCAGTTGAGCCTAACCAGGAAATTATCCGCTCTTTGGGTTTTCCTTGTGCATCTAAAAACTTAATCCTAACAGGTTTAGTCATAATAGAATTAAGCGAGTTTTTCATATTTCGCCAAATGTTTTTTTTGTTTAAATTAAACATTTCTGAGAATTCATCAGGATAAATCTCAATAATTCCAATATTTGGTTTACGTGAATCTATCTTAGTTAATGCTAAGTTAAGCAAGCGCATTTCATCTAGATCAAGTCGATAGCTAGATTCAATTAAAGCATTGTGCTGAACAATTGTTAATTTATTCATTTATTCATTTATTCATTTATTCATTTATTCAATAAAGTAGGCAGATTATAAAAGTGCCCACAGTTTCCTTTTTTTTATAAAGTTATTCAACCTCATTTTTGCCCACCGGAAGCCTCTATATTGCCTACCGGAAGCCTCTATATTGCCCACTGGAAGCCTCTATATTGCCCACGACAAACCAATATAATCCTTTAAAATCAAAGCATTAAAATACACTAAAGATAAAGATTAAAGAAAAAGAAAAAGAAATGATCTGCAATTAAAATTGCATTTCTTTCTTATTTATTATTAATTTTCTTTTTAAAACATCGTTTAAATCACTTAACTAAATGTTTTTACTTAAGGCAAACCTCTAAATTGCCCACAGCAAAGTTTTGAACAAGATCTTTACGAGTTAAAAAAATTAAATGCCGTAACTTAGCTTTAATAACATTTGGGTGTAGTTCTTTTGAATCGACGCTTTTCAATAAATTCGTTATTCATAGATTCTTTGGCTCGACTGTATTTTGTGGAAAAGCCAATAATCATCAAAATCCCCACTTGATTTGAGTGATCGTAATT
>JBATHQ010000674.1:0-1936 GCA_049667005.1 Psychromonas sp. | reverse complement strand
AATAATTATCGCCTTCAATATCTTGACGGTCTGTGTTTTGGTCTGTGCTTGATACACGGATATATACTAATTTCATGATTGTCCCCACTGTCCTTAATAGTTTTTATCAATTTACACATCCATAAATTTATTCACAAGTCTAAGATCCTAGGTTGCACGAAAAATGAGAAGTTACGACCCCATTAAAATGGTTTACTTTATATTCAGCTTATTGCGTATTCTAAGGGTGTACCCTAATGACTTTTTATCGTCGCTTATAAGCTTACACTCGATTTAATTTAACAATCTCCAGTTTGATCTTATTTGTTAGTATAACGATTCTTTCTGTATCAACTTTCGTTTTTACCTGTTTAATCAGTGACATCTCTCATGATTCAATACGCGCTATTTGGTTGTCAGCATAAGTGTTAAATTTGTCTTTCTGCAATATTATCCTTTAGAGCTGCATTGATTTGATCAATGATAACCATCGTGTGCGATAGTTGCAGACGCATTAAATTAAGTTCATCACCTAATGATGCTGTTGCAGCAGATAAGTATCGTCGAACATCGTCATCAGTGCAGATGAACGTACTGTAATGGCGAAATTTTCGTGCATTTTGATTACCAAGTGATGCGACTCGTTTTCTTTGACAGCGGTTTTTTAAATAGGTCTGTGTTTCCTGAAGTGTAACTGTCATTTTTGTTAACCGATTGAATTTTATATTTATAACTTTTTGGAAGTGATTTTTTTACGTGCGCATTTGTCATTTTTTGCAACTCGTAGTTTGCGCACTATGTACTGCAGATATTCCGCATGCGAGCATGCTCATTTATAAAATGCTGAGTTAATGTTTCCCAATCAGTTTAAATGGTATCCTAGCGAATAATTTTTCAAAAAAATATGGATATAAAATACCGTTTTGATCAATTTACATTGTTTTGTAAGGCAAATGACGGAATCGCGGTACTCTCCTGTGTTCATGCGCTTTGCCGCGATTGAGTGAAAACTCCTATCTCCGGATTGTCGTCGGTTGTCAAAAGGTTGATTTCCAGTGGTTGTGTGGTATTAGATATTCGTATTCTTGCTACACGTGCTCAGCGCCAGCTTTTTCAGCTCATAGGATGGGTTTTGATGTAGGTTTCGTCGCTTTTATTGAACCTGTGATTAAGCAAAATCTCGCTGGTCATGTAACCACAACATCTAACTCCATCCGTTTGCTTCTGGCCAGCTTACGCAAAGAATGACTTATCCATTCACTAAAACTAAATTATGAGGCTGCTTTAACGTATTGCCCTAGGTGAATACGCTAAACGTCTGTGTAAGGGCGCTTACAAATAAAAAGAGGTTTACAAGATCACACACAGCGAGCACAAGTATGACGCATTACGGAAGTACTATGTGTGAAATACCTATTGTGTTAAGTATGGTATTTTTCATATAAAAACAGCAGGCTCAACGCTACCTCCTTTAAATACTTTATGTCTAATTGTGACAGACCTTAACGCTTGTGCTTACGTTTACCACTTTTGGATTGAAGTTTTTGCCATTGAGTTACAAAAGTCATCGACATAATAGAATAGGCCTACTAATTTGTGCACAACTGGTTCCTTTGTGGTTGAAAAATATGATCATAGAACCTGATTTTAGTTCCCTTCAATTTTTTATCTCCAGTTCAAGTTTTTTTATATTAAATTTTCACACACCATATAATTTTGAAATTAAATATCCACTTAGATCACACAATGAAATTAATACCTCATTCCCTATTGAAAATGAAATGAATATTTCGTATAAATAACATGTTGAAATGATAGATGCGGAGTTGATACCACGTAGTTGTATGTAATAAGTCTTAACTGCTTGTAGAAAGCAAGCTGATCTAGTGAAGGTTAGTTAAACGATTAGATCTATTGAGGAGTGAATTGTGAATATTGATAAAAAATTTGACGTTAT
>JBATHQ010000673.1:0-5441 GCA_049667005.1 Psychromonas sp. | reverse complement strand
GTTACGGGTAACATGTTACCCGTAACTCTTGGCTGTCCCCAAATACACTTAAGAGTATTGTTTAATAATTAGACAGAGGTAAAAAATGGATAAACAGCAAAAATCTAAATGCTTTATTATCATGGGCGTCAGCAGTACCGGCAAATCTTCGGTTGGTGCCGCTTTCGCTAAAGCAATTCAAGCAAAATTTATTGATGGTGATGATCTGCACCCGAAAGCCAACGTTATTAAAATGGCATCTGGGCAGCCACTCAATGATGAGGATCGCAGCCCCTGGTTAGAACGGATTCGCGACGCAGCTTTCAGCCTTGAGAAAAAAAATGAAAATGGCGTGATCGTTTGTTCGGCGCTCAAGAAAAAGTACCGGGATATGATTTGTGATGGCAATGATAATGTAACCTTTATCTTTTTGAATGGTGAATTTGATCTGGTTCTGGAGCGTATGAAAAATCGCCAAGGGCATTTCATGCCTACCGAGCTCCTGCAAAGCCAGTTTAATACCTTAGAGGTTCCGGGTGAAGATGAAAGTAACGTCATTAGTGTAGATATTGAAGGCAGCTTTGATGAAGTGGTCTCACGTTGTATAGCTGTTGCTCAATAAAAAGGGATATAAAACATATGAATAATATTATTGAACAAGTTACTAAAAACATTGCTATGCGTAGTAGTAAACTACGTAATGAGTATTTATCTCGCATCAGAAAACAAGCTGCATTAGGTAAAGAAAGAGCGACGCTTGCTTGTGGTAATTTAGCCCATACAGTTGCTTCATGCAGCGCAGGGCAAAAATCAACTATTCTCGATTTTACCCGCGCAAATGTTGCTATCGTCAGCGCTTATAATGATATGTTAAGTGCGCATCAGCCTTATCAAACCTACCCGGATAAAATTAAACTGGCACTTAAAAATGCGGGTCACAGTGCCCAAGTTGCAGGTGGTGTTCCGGCGATGTGTGATGGTGTAACGCAGGGACAAACGGGGATGGATTTGTCACTTTTTTCACGGGATTTAATTGCGCAAGCCACTGCTATCGCTCTGAGTCATAATACATTTGATGCGACATTATTACTCGGGGTTTGCGACAAAATAGCACCGGGACAGATAATGGGCGCTCTCGCTTTTGGCCACCTTCCTAGTGCTTTTGTTCCCTCCGGTCCGATGGCAACGGGTATCACCAATGAAGAAAAGGTAAAAATCCGTCAGCAATATGTTGCCGGCGAAGTGGACAAAAATGCGCTGCAGACTATGGAGAATAACGCCTACCACTCCCCTGGCACATGTACTTTCTATGGTACGGCAAATACCAACCAGCTTGTTTTTGAGGCGATGGGGTTAATGTTACCCGGCTCGGCATTTTTACCGCCGGATTCACAATTACGCCATGCATTAACTGATGTTATTGCCAAACACATGGTAACCATAACTCATGGTTGTGGTGATTATCGTCCTATTGCCGAGGTTATAGATGAAAAATCTGTGGTAAATGGATTGGTGGCATTATTAGCTTCAGGGGGCAGCACTAATCATACTATTCATATGATTGCGATTGCGCGCTCTGCCGGATTAGTTGTCACCTGGGATGATTTTGACCAACTTGCCAAAGTAGTGCCCTCTTTAACCTTAATGTATCCCAACGGGCCGGCTGATGTTAATGCCTTCCAGGCCGCAGGTGGTGTTCCGACCTTGATGAAAATGTTGGCCGCTCGTGGCCTGCTTAATATGGATGCGCAACCTGTTTTTGGCACTATGCAATATTATTTAAAACAGCCTGTTTTGGTTGACGGTAAGGTTGAATTTGTGCCCGCGAGTGATTCACTGGATGAAAATGTGATTGCAGCGCCGGGACAGGAATTCAGTAAACAAGGCGGCTTAAAATTACTTGATGGTAATCTTGGGCGCGGGGTGATAAAAATCAGTGCAGTAGCGGAAGAAAATCGTTTTATTGAAGCACCGGCAATGGTTTTTGAATCTCAGCATGACGTAGAAACAGCTTATAAGGCCGGGCAATTAAACCGTGATGTGGTTGTTGTCGTGCGTCATAACGGCCCATCAGCCAATGGTATGCCTGAGTTACATAAATTGATGCCTATTTTAGGTAATGTGATGAAAGCCGGATTTAAAACTGCGTTAGTGACCGATGGACGATTATCGGGGGCATCGGGTAAGGTTCCTGCTGCTATCCATATCACGCCGGAAGCATTACATGGCGGTCCATTAAGTAAAATTCAGGACGGCGATATTATCTGTTTAGATGCCAATAATGGCAGTATTTCTGTTAGAGCAGAACTCAGTGAACGGGCTGAATTTCATCCCAATTTAGATCACGAACATGTGGGTGCGGGCAGAGAGCTCTTCTCGTTATTTCGTCAGGCAGTATCAAGCGCAGAAACAGGCGCAACTATTTTCAATCAATAAGGATGTAACATGAATTGGACTATTTCCCCCGAACAGGTTTTTGCCTGTTCACCCGTTGTGCCAGTGATGGTCATCAATAATGTAGCTGATGCCGTGCCAATGGCAAAAGCGCTTGCGGCAGGTGGCATTAGTGTTTTTGAGGTAACCTTAAGAACAGAAGCTGCTGTAGAAGCTATTCGCGCCATCGCGACAGCCATGCCCGAGGCAATGATCGGGGCTGGAACTGTGATAAATACCCAACAATATGATGCGGCTGTGGCTGCCGGCGCTAAATTTGTTATCTCTCCAGGATACAGTATCTCGTTGTTGGAATATGCTAAAACTGGAATAGCACCTTTAATTCCAGGGGTATCAACACCTTCGGAAATAATTACTGCCTTAGAGTTAGGCTATGACCATTTGAAGTTCTTTCCGGCAGAAGCAAATGGCGGAGCCGCGGCGCTAAAAGCCATTGCCGCGCCGTTACCTCAGGTGCGTTTTTGTCCAACGGGGGGGATTAACCCCGGCAATGTTGCCGATTATATGGCGCTGAATTGTGTTGCAACCGTAGGTGGATCATGGATGATTCCAAATGATGCTATTGAAAGTGGTGACTGGGCAAAGGTCACTGAGCTGTCTAAGCAAGCCGTATCCCTGATTGCCAGTCTATAAAGCCTAAAATTTAAAAAATATCACAGTAATAGGCAGCCTGGACAAGCTGCCTGTTATAACAGCCTCTAAATACTCTCTCCATGGCGAATTTCAAAACCAAGATCAATGACTTTCTCCGTAATTTTCTGACCATTTAAACGGGCAATGAGCTGCTGTGCTGTAATTTGGCCTATTTTTTCGCGCGGAGTGACCACCGTTGCTAAGCTAGGTACCATACATTGACCAATATCATGGCCATGAAAACCGGCAATGGCAATTTCTTCGGGAATCTTCAAACCGAGGCGCTGTGCTTCAAAAATGGCACCAATGGCTAAGTCATCATTTGTACAAAATAAACCATCTGTTTGCGGATGTTCTGCGATTGTTCGTTTTAATAATTCGGCACCTAGCGAAAACGAAGAGGGTGCTTCGGTCAGCATGCTTTTACTGGTAAAACCATGCTCCTCCATTGCTTTTGCGTAACCTTTTTCTTTTAGTTGAGTTCGCACATCCATACGCGCTCCTAAATAAACAATATTGCGATATCCTTTTTCTATCATGCTTGACACCATACGATAAGCCGCATCGATATTATCAAAGCCGACGGCCTGTTCAATGCACGGAGAGATCACATCCATCATTTCAATAACCGGAATACCGGCAGTTTCGATCATTTTTAAAGTTCTGGCGGTATGATGACTTTCTGAAAGAATTAACCCGTCGATATGATAAGACAACAGGAAACTAATACGTTCCTCTTCAATGTCAGCGCTATAGCCATAATGCGCTAGCATGGTTTGGTATCCGGCAGCTTCTGTGACATTTTCAATACCACGTATAACTTCTGAGAATACCTGGTTGGTTAACGAGGGTACAAGAATACCTATTGCATGGCTTTTGGCGTTGGATAGCAAATCCGGCGCTCGGTTTGGAATGTAACCTAACTCTTCTAAGGCCGTGGCAATTTTTTTTTGTATGGCAGAAGAAACTTGATCAGGGTCTCGAAGATAACGACTGATGGTCATCTTTGTCACCCCGACGATATTGGCGACATCTTGTAGAGTGGGTCTTTTTTTCTTAGTCATAATTATTACTCATTCAATGTTACTTGTAACATAACAAGAATATATACTATATGCTTCAATAGTTACAATAACATTTATTAAATGAAACCAAGCTAAGTAAGTGAACTATACCCAAGATAAAAAGGAATAATCATTCTCATTATGATGCGTTTTGTTCCCGCATCCGGGCGCAACTCTGAATTTGCATCTTGAAGTAGTTTGAGGGTTGAACGATTTCTTCGGAAATAAAGCAAAATAGATGATATGAAAATCCCTGATATGGTATACAAAGACATCGCAACGTCCTACCCAGAAATACATTTCGTTTAACTTGATACCTTCTTTACCTTTGTTTCATCAGTTATGTGTGAGCAACAATGTTCAATAAAATCGCGTCTTGCCTTTTGCCTCTAACACAATTGGGGCGATAGCGACCTAACATTATACCGAAAGGATGAAGGTGCCTTTACGCTCGCTATTGGGAGAAAGCGAGCGTAAAAGGGGTAATCAAAACAGACAAATAGTGCAAAAGTTTTAAATCATTTTATGTCCAAAGCCTTAAAATTTACTTTATATGAGAAAATAACAGGATAAATACTGTTGGTTATAGTTACGCCCCAGTATAAGGATTTTTGCCCACTCTAATTCTAGCCATTACTGATTCATCATTCCGTCACTGCCCATCGCCAAAATCTCATCATATATTTCACTGAGCGGGGTTGCGTTGCCGCCCATTTCACGACTTAACTTATCGGCTTCCAATTGTGCCTTGCGAGTTAGTACAATACTTCTTTCTGTGTCGGCTTTTGTTTTTTCCAGACCAACCAGTGAATTCTCTAATGACTCGATACGTGCTATTTTGACGTTAGCATTAGTTTGAAATTTGTCATACGTGTTATTCAAACTAATCTTCTGTTCAACCGTTACATCAGTACTTAGATCTGCTTCAATTTGTTTAATCGCCACCATTAGATTAGATAGTTGCATACGTATTAAACAAAGCTCATCGCGAAGTGATGCCATTGAAGCAGAAGAATACCGCAATGCATCTTCTTCAGTGGTAATAAATTCACTGTAATGACCAAATGTACGCGCATTTTGATTCCCCAACGACAAAACTCGTTTCCTTGAGAGCGTACTTTTTGCTGAGTCATCATTCATAACTTCATTAATGGAAATAACTTTAACACCTTGAATTTGTTCATTATCTATATTTAATGTTTCAGGTTTTTCATGATTTTCAGTACGTTTAACACCGCGCACTTTACGCACTGATGGCTGCGTAAAATGCGCACCCAGTTTTATATATCGACGTGCTGTATCATAATTCAA
>JBATHQ010000672.1:0-4877 GCA_049667005.1 Psychromonas sp. | reverse complement strand
GCTATTTTTTGCTGATTGCGCATAAATATAACCATAAATGTTTTTTTGAAGTTGATCGCAAAATTCGCTATAATTCCCGACCAATTTGTTATAGCGTTTTATAAAACCACTGGAGTGGGGATTTGCGCTGATTAAGGATTATAAATCGTGTTCGAATTTCCACAAATCAATAAAAGTAGTGTTAAAAATGATCTGTTATCGGGGTTAACCGTTGCCCTTGCATTAGTCCCTGAGGCGGTCGCATTTGCATTTGTTGCTGGTGTTGAGCCGATGGTCGGTCTATACGCCGCCTTTATGGTCGGATTAATTACCGCAGTTTTTGGTGGCCGCCCGGGGATGATCTCCGGTGCAACCGGTGCAATGGCTGTGGTGATGGTGTCGCTGGTGTCAGAGCACAGTATCCAATACTTATTCGCAGCAGTATTACTAGCCGGTTTGCTGCAGATTTTATTTGGTATTTTCCATCTCGGGAAATTCATCCGCATGGTGCCGCATTCGGTTATGATAGGGTTTGTAAATGGTCTGGCGATTGTTATTTTCCTGGCCCAATTAGGGCAATTTAAGGTAAAAAACAGTGCCGGTGAGCTGGAATGGTTACAGGGCACGTCGCTGTATATCATGTTAGCTTTAGTGCTGTTAACCATGCTGATCATCCATTTTCTGCCTAAATTCACTTCTGCCGTACCGTCAACACTTGCCGCTATTGTAGTGGTGACGTTACTGGCCTATTTTATACCCGCTTTAGAAGCGCGGACTGTTGTTGATTTTCTGCGCAGCATGACAGGAGATGCAGGCGCAACCGTTGCCGGTTCTTTGCCAACATTTGCCATCCCTGCCGTACCTTTTTCCATGGAAACCTTGGCGATTATCTTGCCCTACTCGTTAATATTGGCGGCCGTAGGCCTTATTGAGTCTTTATTAACTTTAACCGTTGTTGATGAAATGACCGGAACGCGTGGACGTGCTAATAAAGAATGTGTTGCGCAGGGCGCGGCAAACATGGTTAATGGCGTATTTGGTGGAATGGGTGGTTGTGCGATGATCGGACAATCGATGATCAATATTAACTCCGGTGGTCGTGGCCGCTTATCCGGTATTACAGCCGCGATTACACTATTGGCGTTTATTTTGTTTGCATCTGGCTTAATTGAAATAGTCCCTATTGCAGCATTGGTTGGTGTAATGTTTATCGTTGTATTAGGTACCTTTGAATGGGCATCGTTCAAAATGATGCGCAATGTGCCTAAGAAAGATGCCTTTGTGATTATATTAGTCAGTGCCGTGACAGTGCTGACAGATTTAGCGATTGCCGTATTCGTAGGTGTGATTGTTTCTGCACTGATATTTGCATGGGAACACGCTAAGCATATTCATGCAGTTAGTGATATCAGGGACGATCAAAAAGAAAAAACTTACCGTATCAATGGACCGTTATTTTTCGGCTCGGTAAGTAACTTCCTGGAGCTGTTTGATGTTAAGAATGATCCGCGCTGCGTAATCGTTGATTTTGCCGGCTCTCGTGTAGTTGATCATTCCGCGATTGAAGCGATTAGCGTGTTAACCGGACGTTATGCAAAAGAGGGTAAAAAAGTGCATGTTCGTCACCTCAGCCGGGATTGTCGTAAATTACTGCACAAAGCGGGCGTGTTGGTTGAGATTAATGTAATTGAAGATCCGACTTATAAAGTTGTATCAGATGTACTTTCTTAATAAACTGAACAAATAAAAACAGGCCCGAGAGCCTGTTTTTATTTATTTGAACGTCTGGTAGGGCGGTAGGCCGTATCGCAGGCGGGGGTTGGATTGGTTTTTTTAGTATTCCATACGGAAAACCAGATATGTTTATTGCGTAAGGTTTTTTTATTGTTTTTCACTGTACTTTCTCCTGTTTATTTTAATTTTATTGTAATGACTAATCATGACAAATATATGACATTTAAAAACAATTTTTTGTGAGCGACTTTGAGAAAAAACAAAGAATATTATTATTTGCTGGTGGATAATTATTAAAAATTAGACGAGAATCCCAATTCGTCGTCATAACCTTAAGCTGGAAAAGCAAATAAAAGTGATCAAGTTCTCGGGTGCTATCAGATAAGATAGACCAATTTTTTATTGATTACTGGATCTGGATGGTTATTTTTTTAGCTGTCAAAAAATTTTTAGGGGAAAGATAGTGAGTTGTCATCTTTTCCCTGTATAACATTTTCGAACATAATTTTTGTAATTTTTGTAAATTTTGTAGTTCATGTAACTATATGGAGTAATAAATGATTAAAAAAATTGGCGTTTTAACAAGTGGTGGTGATGCACCTGGAATGAACTCTGCAATTCGTGCTGTGACACGCTGTGCACTTGCAAACGGTATCGAAGTTTACGGTATTTATGATGGTTATTCAGGACTGCATAAAGGTAAAATTAAACAGTTAACGCGTCATTCTGTATCAGATATGATTAACCGCGGTGGTACTTTTTTAGGTTCAGCACGTTTTCCTGCATTTAAAGACGAAGGTGTCCGTCGCGAAGCGATTAAAAATTTAGAAGAGCACGGTATTGAAGCGTTAGTTGTGATCGGTGGTGACGGCTCATATATGGGCGCGAAAAAACTCAGTGAAATGGGTTATCCATGTATCGGTATTCCCGGCACAATCGATAATGATATTGCCGGTACAGATTACACCATCGGCTTTATGACCTGTTTAAATACGATTGTTGATGCGGTGGACCGTTTACGTGATACTTCTTCATCTCATAACCGTATCTCTATTGTCGAAGTGATGGGACGTTATTGCGGTGATTTAACGCTTTGGTCTGCGATTGCGGGTGGCAGTGAATATGTTGTCCTGCCGGAAGTTGGTTTTGATGAAACCGGATTAGTAAAACAAATCCACGCGGGTACAGCAGCAGGTAAAAAACATGCGATTGTTATGATCACCGAACATGTAACCGATGTAGCTGCACTGGCTAAACGTATTGAAGCTGAGACCGGCTGTGAAACCCGTGCGACTATTTTAGGTCATATCCAGCGTGGTGGTTCACCTTCTGCATTTGACCGCGTATTATCAAGCCGTATGGGCGCGCGTGCAGTTGAGCTTCTAATTGAAGGTAAAAGCGCACGTTGTATCGGTATTCAAAGTGGTAAGATGGTTGACCATGATATTATTGAATGCTTAGAAGAGATGAAACGTCCATTCCGTCAGGATTTATACGATTTATCAAACGTTTTATACTAGTCATAAAATGTTAATTTAAAGTGCATAAGCCTACCTTGCGGTGGGCTTTTTTTTAGGTGAAAAATGAATAAAAAAACGTTTCCTTATCAAGCGTTAACTGAGCTTTGCGCAGTGCCCGAAATCAAAAATAATGCTAAAGATGCACAGCAGATGTTAGGCTTTATCTGTGCCATTAGCGCCGCTCCTATTGAACAGGAACTGCAGGCGTGGCTACCCTATTTATGGGCAGATGGTCAAACACCTTCTTTTTCTAATGAGCAACTGGCGATCGACTTTGCCTCAGCAGCTACGCAATTTTATAATACTTGCTACGCGAGCTATCAGCAGAAAAGCCCCCTGGTTTTGCCTACTGCGCAGTGGCTAAATGAATCTTCACAACTTACCGAGCAGGGCGAAAGTTTTGCTCTTGGTTATCTATCCGGTTTCGAGCATATTGAAGAAACTTGGCAGACTGTTTGGATCGAGCCAGAAAGTTCACTTGAGCAGATATTGCAGACCACTACCTTATTATTGAATAAACTGGCTAATCCGAGTGCTGATGATCCACAACTATTGAGTTTATTTGCACAACTGCCGGAAGTGCAGGAGATCGTTTCTTCGTTGCCGCTGTTATTAACTACCCTCGGCTACTTATCTTTGCAGGTAAATGCAGATGACTGATCCGCTTGATGATTATGTCGCTGATTGTAAAAATTACTTTTCAGTGGTTTACGAAAACAATGACTTTATTGTTATCAATAAACACGCCGGGATTAATTTTCACAGTGAAGATGGCGAGTTTGGCGTCGTGGTTGCGGCCGAGAAAGCTTTTGCCTGCAAACTTTATAGCGTCCATCGCTTAGATAAAATGACTTCCGGCTTGTTATTGCTGGCCAAATCATCCGCCATTGCGGCACAACTTTCAGCGCTGTTTTTTGATCATAATATTCAAAAATATTATCTGGCAATCAGCGATAAAAAACCGAAAAAGAAACAAGGTTTAATAAAAGGGGGGATGGAGAAATCCCGCCGCTCTATGTGGAAGTTAACTAAACAAAGCAATAATCTGGCGATCACGCAGTTTTTCAGTTATCCGCTGGACAATGGAAAGCGTTTGTTTGTTGTTAAACCACATACCGGAAAAACCCATCAGATCCGCGTTGCATTGAAAAGTATCGGCAGCGCTATTTGCGGTGATCCTCTGTATGCTGAAAAATTAGAGCACAGTACGACATTTGATCGTGCTTATCTGCACGCTTACCAGATTGATTTCAGGTTGAACGATCATGACTATAGCTTTCACCTGTTACCGCAGTCCGGGGAGTTGTTTAGCAGTGGAGTTTTTGCTGAGCAAATGGTTAATATTGGCGACGTTGAAAAGTTGCCATGGCCAAAAATTTAAACTCGGCAGTTATTGTTGTTGCCCGCCTATAGGCGGGATTCCAGTGGCAATGCACAACAAAAAATAACCGGATTATGCGCCATGAGCTTCGAGTCGAGAGCGACGAAGTTTGCAGCTAAGTAGTCACATATAAATTCTCAGGTATTTTGAGCTCCTAGCTCGCCACCGTCAGCCGATGTTGTTTGTTTCGCTCTTACGATGAAACTAGAGTAATAGCCCACCAAACCAATGCGGCTAGAGAAATTTCCGTTTACGTTTTTCTT
>JBATHQ010000671.1:0-1560 GCA_049667005.1 Psychromonas sp. | reverse complement strand
TCAATTGGAATTTTTAGTGTCTTACCGTCAAGAAATCAATAACATTATCAAATTAAGTATCCCTATTTTTATCGCACAATTTGCACAAACTGCGATGGGTTTTGTCGATACAGTGATGGCAGGTGGTGTCAGTGCCGATGATATGGCGGCCGTCGCCATTGCTTCGAGCATCTGGCTTCCGTGCATTTTATTTGGTGTTGGCGTGTTAATGGCGCTTATCCCCCTTACCGCACAAGCGCACGGTGCCAACGATACAGCGGGCATTCCCAGAATGGGGCAACAGGGATTATATTTGGCATTGTTAATCACGCTGCCAATATCACTGGTCTTATATAATGCCAGTTATCTTATTGATATCATGGAAATAGAGCCCGTTTTAAAAGAGATCACCATTCGCTATCTGCATGCTATTTTAGCCGCTGTGCCGGCATTTTTATTGTTCCAGGCACTGCGTAATTACGTCGAGGGTTTATCACTCACCTATCCGGCAATGGTGATAGGTTTTATCGGATTAATTGTCAATATTCCCCTTAACTGGATTTTTGTATACGGGAAATTAGGGCTTCCGGCAATGGGTGGCGCAGGTTGTGGCGTAGCAACCACGCTTGTTTATTGGATCATGCTGCTGGCGCTGATTGTTTATGTCCTTTATGCGAAAAAACTTCGCCATTACCCGCTGTTTACCTCTTTTGCTGCGATCAACTGGAAAACACAGTTAGCGATTTTCAGGTTGGGTCTGCCTGTTGCGGTTGCGTTATTTTTTGAGGTGACTATTTTTGCTGCAGTCGCAATTTTAATTGCACCCCTGGGTGCCGGCATCGTCGCAGCACACCAAATAGCGATCAACTTTTCCAGTATGGTATTTATGTTGCCGATGAGCATTGCCAATGCGGTGAGTATTCGCGTTGGTTTCAACTTAGGAAAAGCAAATAGAACACAAGCTAAAAACGCCAGTTATGCAGGTTTTACAGTAGGGTTAACGCTCTCAGTGTGCACCGCACTTTTAACCTTGCTCTTCAAAGAGGAGATTGCCTTACTTTACACCAAGGATCCGGAGGTGGTTTTATTAGCGGTCTCTTTAATTATCTTCTCTGCGATGTATCAATGTATTGATGCAATCCAAGTTGTCGCTGCCGGGGCTTTACGTGGCTATAAAGAGATGATGGCGATATTTGCCTCTACTTTTATAGCCTACTGGCTGGTTGGGTTACCGCTCGGTTACACACTGGCAATGACAGATATACTGACACCGGCTCTTGGTGCAAAGGGATTCTGGATTGGTATCACGGCGGGTTTAAGCGTTGCCGCTATATTATTAGGGCAACGCCTTTATGTCGTACAAAAGTCGTAATGATGCGAACAACAGACTCTAAGATGCGTGTGCAATTCCAGCAACACTTTTTTGGTAAGCACGCGCAATTAAATCAGGATCTTTCGCCGCTTCTGTAGAGAGAAACTGCGCTTTAGGGTATATGCCATATCGACCCAAGTCTAAACGGTCCGCATCCCAACAGGTGCCAATGGTAGGATCTGTTGATAACTGATGAAAGGCATGATTTT
>JBATHQ010000670.1:0-2351 GCA_049667005.1 Psychromonas sp. | reverse complement strand
CTATTCTCTAGTATAAGAAGGTTAACATGATAAACAAAAAAACAATTATCGCATTAATGGTCGTGACACTTTTAACCGGCTGTGTGTCTCGCCAAAATGCAACAACAGGCGAGCAAGAAACAAACACCGCGACTAAAGGCGCACTTGGCGGAGCAATTGCGGGTGCAATTGTCGGTGCGGCGACAGGTAAGAAAAATGCGGCAGTATTTGGCGCATTGGGTGGCGCTGCCATCGGTGGAGGAATTGGTTATTATTTTGATCAGCAGGAAGCAGCACTCCGTGAAGAGTTACTCAATTCGGGAGTACAGGTTAAACGTGTTGGCGAAAACGAACTGCAACTACTTATGGCGCAAGGCATTGGTTTTGATAGCGGCAGTTATGAATTAAGCGGCAGTATTTTTCAAACCTTAGATGCAGTTGCCAAGATCCTTAATGAGTATCCTAAATCTTCATTAAGAATTATTGGTCACACGGATAGCGTCGGCGATGCTGAATCAAACTTAACCCTGTCTGAGCGTCGTGCTGAATCAGTAGGTGAATACCTGATTAGCCAGAACGTTAAATCCGGTCGCTTAAACACTACTGGCTATGGCGAACGCCGTCCGATAGCAACTAACGACACTGCAGCAGGTCGTGCTGCTAACCGCCGTGTGGAGATTAATATCATCGCGAACTAACTCGCACAGTAGACAAGGGCGAATTTTATCCCCTCTAATAGCGGAACGCCGACTTAATCCGCTTAGCTAGCAATAAAAAATCCGAACTGCGGTTCGGATTTTTTTATACTTTATTTATGCATCGTTTGGCTTTTTCATGGATAAAAGCATCGCCTTGTACTCCTGTAGTTTGGCATCCGCTTCCTCACCAAACAAGATCAGACAAGCTTCTTTTAATCCCGGCGCAGAAAGAATATCCGACTCCGTCACCACCAACGCTATTTTCGAACGCCGACGTAAAAAATCGTCCAGCTTGGTCACCATTTCCCGTTGCGCTGCGTGTTCAATCTCCACCCGCAGATATTCTGAGTTTTCAATCAATAACTCCCCTTTTTCTGGATTTTCACGGATACTCTCGAGCATATTAAGCGCATTTCGCCCGTAGCGACGCCAGAATCGAGTTGTTAAGGGCTCTGAAGAAGATGCTGGCGTTAATTGATCAAATCCCATTAACTCGGCGCGGTGCAAAAACTCCTGCTTGATAGCCGGATCGGGTTCGCCGTACCACTTGTATTTCGAATGTGGTAAAACAATGCCAAAACCTTTAACAAGTGCGACAATTTCTTCGCCAACATTGAGGCAATCCGTTAATTTCCCGCCAAATATGGATAGGTAACGCGTCTTTGCATTGCTATCAATAGCATGTTTACGAGACAACTTCACCCAATCTGCCTTGCCACCGCGACCTTTAATAGCAAGCGGCCTTACGCCGCAACGCTCAGCAACCACATCTGCTATCGTTAAAGTTTTATCCAACTGCAGCAGTTTATTAGCGTTATCGAGCACAAACTGCCGGTCTATGTCGGTCACATAAGCCTCCGGCGTTTCTACCTGGGTATCCGTGGTGCCAATACAAGTTTTAGATCCCATCGGAATGACAAAAAAAAGCCGCCCATCATTGGCAAAAAAAGTCAGTATTTTGTTACTGTCAGTGACCTTATTGACGATTAAATGTATCCCTTTTGAGAACAGATGATGATGTTCAGTGATCTCATTATTGGTTTTATTCAATGCATCAACAAAAGGACCGCAGGCATTGATTAACACCTTGGAGCGAATAGTGAACAGCTCTCCGCTAATCGTATTGCGCACCTTGGTTAACCAGATCCCCTCTTTTCGAACTGAGCCCAGAGACTCGACATAATTTGCGGCAATACAGCCATAACTCATACTGGAACGAATAAAATTGAAGGTGAAACGGGCGTCATTATCCGGTAAGTAACAATCCGAGTACTCAAAACCACCAATCACTGAAGCGGTATTGATCACCTTCTCCATCGATTTAATCTCTTCTGTGGTAAGATAATTTGGCATTTTGGTAAAAAAACGGCCAATCACCCAGTATAAAAGTGTACCGAGAAAAATAAAAAAAGGCGGGAAACGAAACCCCTTTTGAATGCTGGTTAAAAAACGAATCTCTTTAACCGATTCAGGATAACTGAGCATCAGGTGATTACGGCTTTTACACAACTTATTGACCAGGGAAAATTCGAAACTTTCCAGATATTTAATCCCCCCCCAGGCGAGGTTAGAGGAGTTAGAGCTGGTACAACCGGCAAAATCGTTTTTATCAATCAGCGCTATTTTCGCACCTTTAGCTGCCAGCGCGGCAGCTGAAACAGCACCATTTATCCC
>JBATHQ010000669.1:0-2383 GCA_049667005.1 Psychromonas sp. | reverse complement strand
AGATAATAACAGGGAGATCACTTTACGATCTGCCGGATCTGATTCCTAAAAAAAATGCCGATATCTACTATCAAAAAGATGCTGAACTTTTAAAAAAAATGACGCAACAGAGCTACGAAGCAAAAGTAAAATGTGCAGATGGTATTGAACGGTATTATCACTTTTATAAATCAACGCTGGTTGTCGACAATAAAATTCTGGGGCTGGTCGGGGTGATGCTCGATGTCAGTCAATATAAAAACACCTTAAGCGAGCTTGATAAAATAAACACGGCATTAAACAAGGTCAGTATCACCGACTGGTTAACAGGATTGTATAATAGAAGATATTTTGAAGATGTCTTTGAACAAAAAATTACCTCACTATCTCGTTGCAAGCAGGCGTTTTCTTTTGCGCTATTGGATATCGATTTTTTTAAATGCTACAACGATACCTATGGTCATGCCGCCGGGGATCTTGCTCTACAGAAAGTTTCCAGTGCAATCAGGCAGACGGTAAGCAGAAAAAATGATTATATCTTTCGCGTCGGCGGTGAAGAGTTTGCGCTGTTGTTTGAGTGCAACTCACCATCCGATGCAGTGCAGCTCATAAATAAGTTGAAAGCTAATATTGAAAATTTAAAAATAACTGCCGGTAATAGCATAGTCTCTCCCTACCTGACTATTTCTATTGGTCTGGGTAATCTTAATCATATCGATAGTCAATCTGACAGCTCTTCGATTTACCGTGAAATCGATCAATTACTTTACCAGTCAAAAATGCACGGTAGAAATAAGATCACGGTAAAAGAGATCGTTTAATAATGTTTTTATTTTCTAATCAGGTGCTTGAGTAGATAATGTGCGACAGCCTGCTCATCACAATGGCCGATAACTTCATGTTCAGGCAGTGCCATTTTTACTTTATGATGCGCGCCCCCCATAACCAAACCTTTGCCCGCCATAGTCAGCATCTCTAAATCATTCATGCCATCGCCAAAAGCGATACAGTCTTTCAGCTGGTAACCTTTCATTTTAGCAATCGTCTCAAGGGCATGCCCCTTGGAAACACCAACATGCATTATTTCAAGGCAGGAAGGGGAAGAAAAAGCGACATTAGTGCTATTGGGGAATTTGGCCTTAATTTTTTCTTCCCAAATAGTCAGCTTGTCATGGTCTTGATCGTCGCGGGTTAAAAATATTTTAATTATATTTTCCAGCGGAGGCGCACTGACATCGAATAGACTGTAAGTAAAGTGCTCATGTGTGTAGCCGGGTCTGAGATCTTCTTTGTTGGTCAGCCAGTCATCATTACGGTAGATATTAATTCTAATTTCATGATCATCTTTAATCATCTCTATAATGCCGGCAATCACTTGTTGATCTAAATGCTGCTGGAAAATAACGTCGTTTTGATCGTTATGTACACAGGCGCCGTTTGAGGTGATCATAAAAGCTGGAATACCGAGCTGTTCGCGCATATGTGCGACATCAATATGATGACGGCCCGTGGCAAATATAAACTCTTTGCCCTGTGCGTGCAGCTGGTTTAATACCTCTTTGGTAAAAGGGGCTATTTTATGATCTGATGTCAGTAATGTGCCATCTAAGTCGGATGCGGTGATCTTATACATATAAATTCTCGTCAGTGGGAGCTAGTTTCAGCATAACATATTTGCGCATCAGACTAATGATTTTCAGGGACAATTTTTTGTTTAGCGGATTGCGCAAGCCGGATCGTTTTATTACAGCGATCCTGAGTAAAATTGCAGACGGGTATTACTGTATTAGATTTGAGGACAGAAGGGTAAAAAGCCAGCGCAAATTGCGCTGGCTTTAATAAACTGAAGCGTGTTATTACAGGTAATAAGCTGCTAATGGCGGAAAACCATTGAAACAGACTGCAGAATAAGTTGTGGTATAAGCGCCAGCCGTTAGCCAGTACATGCGGTCACCGATTTCCAGGTCTACCGGTAATCCGTAGCTGTAGTGTTCATACATGATGTCGGCACTGTCACAGGTTGGCCCGGCGATAACGCATTTGTCCAATTCACCATCTCTTTCCGTATAGATAGGGAATTTTATCGCTTCGTCCATGGTTTCAATTAAACCCGAAAACTTGCCGACATCGGTAAATACCCAACGCTCTAATGCGTTATAGGATTTTTTACTGATTAACACGACTTCTGAAATCAAAATACCAGCATTGGAAATAAGTGAGCGACCCGGTTCTAAAATAATCTGCGGTAAATCATCACCGAAGTCTTCATGTAAGAAATGCTTAATTTCTTCTGCGTAAGTTGCTAACTCATTGGTTTTATCAATATAGTTTGCAGGAAAACCACCGCCTAGGTTAATCATCTGCAGTTCAATGTCATGCTCGTTACGTAAACGTTCAAAAATAC
>JBATHQ010000668.1:0-4740 GCA_049667005.1 Psychromonas sp. | reverse complement strand
GGGGGGGATTTATCCGCACGTTTTAGTGCATAATCGACAGCTGATGGCTTATGTCGAATAACTTCACCGTACCGTCTCTGTCTTGTGTAAAGTATGAAGAATTGCTGCAAAGATGAAAAGTAAAGGTTGGCGTTAAAACCAACCTTTTTTTTATGACTATTTAGTTATATTTACAGGCATACCTTGATGTAATAACAACGCTTGTGTGACTTGTTCATCATCGACAAACTCTTGATTGTTAAATTTAACGATGTCATCGGTCCAATGCAAACTGATCTCGTTGTCATTCTCACTTCTCGATATCGGGGCATGAACTTCAAGTATTTTTTTACCATTCGGTTCTATTGCCACTTTTATCGGTTCGTTCATTATGCGAACATTGGTTTTGACGGGGACTTGATTAAACAACCACTCAATATCCTCATTGTTTAAACGGATGCACCCGGCACTCACTCGCATGCCAATACCGAAAGCTTTATTTGTTCCATGGATCAAGTACTCCCCTGATCCAAAAGCTAAGCGCATCTTATACTTGCCCATCGGATTATCTGGTCCGGCGGGTATCACAGCTGGATAATGTTCACCCGTTTCTGCAAAATGTTCAGCTCGGCTTTTTGCTGTTGGCGTATAAGTTCCGTTTTTTACTTTCTCACGGATCGACGTTTGCATTGTTGGCGTTGTTCGGCCTAGTCGGCCAATACCGATTGGGAAAACATGTACTTCACGTTTACCTTCGGGAAAATAATATAATCTAAGTTCTGGTAGATTAATCACAATGCCGTTATAGGGCACATCAGGTAGTAGCATCTGACTTGGAATTTTTAATACAGTCCCAGGGGTTGGTAAGAAAGGATCTACTCCGGGGTTAGATTCCATTAGGGCAACAAGACCTACATTATAAAGCTTGGTAATTTCATGCAGATTTTCTCCCTTTTTCACTGTATATTCATGCTGTAAGCCAATTAAGCGTGAGCCATCAGTGGGCAATGGGTAGCCTTCTGCAAGAGTCGTCGCAGGATGTAATAGAGTGAAAACGATACCCAAACTGAGTATTATTCTGTGTTTTTGGAAAAAGTGGCAATTTTTTATCCAATTTGATAATAAATTATGATACACAAACATAGTGAAACCTTATGATAGTTGGGCTTAAATCAAAATTATTTAAAGCGGCTTGCCTATAAAAGTAATACATTGCTTAATTTTTATATTCAAACCATTGCGAGACCTTGTTCGTTTTATAAGTTAAAATCTGACATCCCATTCAGGATCTTCGCTTATCTGTGAGTCTTGAGGTGATTATGACCGAAAAAAGTTGCAGATGCATTTTAATTTATGCTTAGATTATTTAAAAGATGCAGATTGTACTTGCTCTGCAGCAAGAAATTTCCTGTTTCCATTACAAAACAAACAGTTTAGGTGTATCACCGAATAGTTTGCATATAATAGTGAGTTTGAAAATAAACATGTCAAAACGAGATTGTTATGAAGTGCTTGGTGTTAGCAAAAACGCTAGCGATCAAGAGATAAAAAAAGCCTATAAAAAGTTAGCGATGAAATATCACCCGGATCGTAACCCCAGTAATCCGGTTGCACAGGAAAATTTCAGAGAAGTAAAATCGTCCTATGAAATCCTTTCTGATCCGGAAAAAAGACAGGAATATGATGATTTTGGTCATCAGGCATTTGATCCCAATCGTCGTGCTTCTGGTTTTAATGGTCGCCAGGGTTTTGGTGGATTCGGGCAGTCTTCAGGTGATTATAATGATATTTTTGCTGATATTTTCCGGCAACAACATCAACCCCAACCCGAAAAAGGATCCGATTTACTGTATCAGGTAACGCTGACCTTAGCGGAGGCCATCAATGGTTGCTATAAAGAGATTCGATTACCTAATACGGAGAAAATCCTTAAGGTGGCTATTCCTGCCGGAATTGACCATGGACAAAGTGTGCGTCTTGCCAATAAAGGCAACCCCGGATCTTTAGGGGGCGAAAATGGAGATTTACGCGTAGAAATTAACCTTATCAAAGATGATCTTTTTGATCGGCAAGGAAACGATTTGCATTATTTACTGCCAATCTCTTTCCCAACAGCCGCATTAGGGGGCTCGATGGAAGTGCCGACTTTTGATGGTCATATTAGCTTTAAGATACCCAAAGGAACGCAAACGGGCAGAAAATTCCGTATCAAAGGTAAAGGGATTAAGGCAATGAACAGCGACCTTAAAGGGGATCTGATTTACGAGGTGGTTATCAATACGCCAACAACCTTAACAGCAGAACAAGAGGCACTGCTAAGTGAATTAGCGAAGATTATGTAATCAACACGGTTTATAAATAGCGGCCTGACCATTATTTATTAACTTATTAACATCAAAAGGACAGGAGTATCTTTCTCCTGCCCGTTTTTTCTCCGGATAACATTCACCTGCACGTTTTAAGTCAAGGTTGATACTATACTTATAAAACATCAATGAGTCCGTTTGATGCATCTTGAAGTAACATGGGTATAGTTACTTTTTGGAGGTTTCTATGAAATCCAGAGCTGCGGCCGTAGCAGGCAGTTTTTATCCGCGTACTGCAGAGCAAATTAATCAGGAACTTAATGTTTTTTTAAACATACAAAGTGATCCTGAAATACAACCGACTATAGAGGCAAAAGCGTTAATTGTACCGCATGCCGGTTACTGTTATTCCGGCGCGGTTGCCGGATATGCTTATGCTTACCTTAAAAATATTTCCCATCAAATCCGCCGGGTCATTTTACTTGGCCCGAGTCACCGCGTTGCGCTGCATGGCTGTGCGGTATCCAGTTGTGATTTTTTTTCCACCCCGCTTGGTCAGATAGAAATAGACAAAGTCTCTACTGCGCGGCTGTTGAATAAAGATCTGGTCATCACCTACGACCCGGCTCATTCGCTGGAGCACTCCTTAGAAGTGCAACTGCCTTTTTTACAGCGCTGTCTGCAGGAATTTGTGCTTGTACCAATCGTAGTAGGTTATTGTTCTGCCGAGCATATCTGCAAAATTTTTGATGAATTAAAGGTTAGTCAGGCGGACACATTAGTGGTGGTCAGTTCAGATCTCAGTCATTACCATCCTTACCCGCAAGCGCAGTCTTTAGACGATAAAACGATTGAGCATATTTTGAACTATGAGTATCACTTAAAAGGTGGAAATGCCTGCGGTTGTTATGCGCTTAACGGCTTGCTACGTTATGCTCAAAATCAGAACTGGGCCATCAAGCTGCTTAAAAAAGCGAATTCAGGTGACACTTTCGGTAGTAAAAATGAGGTGGTGGGGTATGCCAGTTTTATCTTATTTTAATTTAAGCAGGGAGGAGCAGGAGGAGCTTAAGCAGCTTGTTTGGCAAGCTCTGGAACAAGCTGTTGACTATAGAACGCCATTACTGCCTGCGCCACCTAAATCACAAACATTATTAACCCCGAGAGGCTGTTTCGTCACCTTATATGTTAATAAACAGTTGCGGGGTTGTATTGGTACTTATGCCGCTCAAAAATCGCTCTGGCAAAATGTCTGCGACTACAGTTATTACAGTGCGTGTGAAGATCGCCGTTTTGCACCTCTTGAAAAGAGGGAGTTATCTGCTTTGAGCTTTGAGATATCTGTTTTGTCAGATCTACAGCCGCTGGAAAACAGTGGCGAGCAGGCGCTGCTTAAGCAACTGCAGCCGGGTATTGACGGCTTGTTATTGAAAGACGAATATCACAGCGCAATATTTTTACCGACAGTCTGGCAATCTTTGCCAACAGCAGAAGCATTTGTGCAGGCGTTAAAGCGGAAAGGAGGGTGGTCGCAAGATCATTGGAGCGACGCAATCAAAATATTCCGTTTTGAAACTTTCTTGATTGAAAGCGGTCAATAAATTTGTTTTTTTCAAATTGTTGAATCTGTTTAGCTTTTAATAAAGCTTATGTTGAATGGAATAGCCGCTTTTAATATTATCAAAAAATACAGTGATATATGCTCTATCGTCGTGCTTAAGCGTGTTGCTCTGTCTGTTGTGCCTGCCTCTTGCTGTTTGAAAAGCCCTTAGAAAAGACTAAACTTTAGCATAGCCAGCAAACTCTGGTGAT
The DNA here is from genome assembly GCA_049667005.1 of Psychromonas sp. GTDB lineage: Bacteria > Pseudomonadota > Gammaproteobacteria > Enterobacterales > Psychromonadaceae > Psychromonas. Next base: position 643 of record JBATHQ010000668.1, on the reverse strand, counting down.
TGGATAAAGGTGACGATATTATGAATAATAAGCATAGTCTGACCATTACCGACAACCGTACCGGTAAAAGTTACGAAATTCCCATTCAATATGGTACCTACCCTAACTACGGTGCAGCGATTAATGCACTGGAGCTCAGGAATATAAAAACATCTGAGCAGGATTTTGGCCTGTTAGCCTATGATCCCGGTTTTACCAATACTGCTTCCTGCAGCAGCAGCGTGACATTTCTCGATGGGGAAAAGGGGATTCTCCGTTATCGTGGTTATCCAATTGAACAGTTGGCAGAAAAAAGTACCTATCTGGAAACGGCTTACCTGATTTTAAATGGAGAGTTGCCGAATAATACTCAGTTAAACTGTTGGCAAAAAGAGGTTATTGAGCATACTTTTGTGCATGAAAATATTAAAAAATTTATTGACCGTTTTCAGTATGATGCTCATCCGATGGGCACTCTGGTCAGTACCGTCGGTGCATTGTCAACCTTCTACCCGGATGCCAAAAATATCCATGATCAGGATTGTCGTAAGAAACAGATATGGCGATTAATTGCCAAGATGCCAACGCTAGCAGCATTTGCCTATCGTCATAGTCTAGGCCTGCCCTATATTTACCCGGATCAGGAACTGTCCTATGTGGGCAA
>JBATHQ010000667.1:0-4265 GCA_049667005.1 Psychromonas sp. | reverse complement strand
TTACCAATAATGCATTTTACGTTACTGCGCAGAATGCCTGATGGAATTAGATGAAGAACCGTTTTTTCACCATCAATTACAAGTGTGTGTCCAGCATTGTGTCCACCTTGATAGCGAACAACCCATTGTGCTTTGTCAGTCAGCAGGTCTACAACCTTGCCTTTACCTTCGTCACCCCATTGAGTGCCAAGTACTACTACATTTTTTCCCATCAGAATCACATATCTCTAGCGAATTAAAGGCGAATTTTAGCAAACATTAAACCTCTATTTCAAGCAACATATTCAGTTCTTTGCTTATCTATTGAACAGAGCTTTTGTTTGGCGCATAAAAAAGAGCGATAAATCGCCCTTTTTTTATAATCAATAATTTAATTTTCTATTATTTCATATACTTAAAGAAATCTGAATCAGGACTTAACACCATCACGTCATCTTTATTGGTAAAACTCTTTTGATAAGCCTGCATGCTGCGTAAAAAAGAGAAGAATTCAGGTGCTTTCGCATAAGAGTCACCATAAATTTGTGAAGACTCTGCATCACCCGAACCGCGGATCTCTAAGGATTCCTTATTTGCTTGAGCAAGCATAATAGAAACCTTACGATCGATGTTCGCACGAATCACTTCAGATTGCTCCTGACCTTGAGAACGATGCTCTTTTGCCACCGCTAACCGCTCAGCACGCATACGTTTGTATACACTGCTGCTCACTTCATCAGGAAGATTGATTTTCTTGATGCGCACATCAACCACTTTAATCCCCAATTCACTGGAACGGGCCATACGTTTAAGCGACGTTTCCATCAACTCGCCGCGTTTACCCGAAACAATTTCCGTAATCGTATGTGAACCAATCTCACTGCGTAATCCGTTATTGATTTTGCGTTTCAGTAACGCTTCCGCCTGCATTTTATTGCCGCCGGTCGCCAGGAAATAAACCGCTAGATCATCAATCTGCCATTTCACATAAGAATCAATGATTAAATCTTTTTTCTCTGACGTAACAAAACGATCCGCCCCATCATCCAGTGTTTGAATACGTGCATCCATGCTGCGCACTGAGTCAATAAAAGGAACTTTAAAGTGCAAACCTGGTGGATAAGCAACAGGTTTTCCGTCTGCGTCACGTTTTACTTTGCTGAACTGCATCACGATGCCTTGCTGGCCTTCCGAAATAACAAAGGCACTGCTCATAAACATCAGAATCAGCAATATTGGAAGTATTAATAATTTTCTCATTAGTAGTCTCTCCCAGTCGTTCTGCCGGTACGAATTGATGACGAGTTTTCACTAGCACGCTCATCAATAGTTGCTTTCTCATCGGCACGTGAACGTGTTTCTATTTCTGAAATGCCTTGATCCACCTTAGTCGCCGACGAGCCCTTATTCATTAACTGATCTAGCGGCAGGAAGGTTAAATTATTACCGCCTTTACTATCAATTAACACTTTCGAAGTATTATTGAATACAGTTTCCATTGCTTCCAGATATAAACGCTGGCGAGTCACCTCTGGGTTTGCAAGGTATTCAGGTAATAAGAGGTTAAAGCGCGCCACTTCACCCTGTGCTTGTAAAATCAAACCCTCTTTATAAGCTTGCGCCTGTTGTTCAATACGCTTGACTTGACCACGCGCAATAGGCTCTTTTTCACGCTCATAGGCTTCCGCTTCACGTATAAAACGTTGCTCATCTTCCTGTGCCGAAATAGCATCATCAAAAGCATCTTTAACTTCTTCAGGCGGACGGGTTTGCTGTAAGTTGACATCAACAATCTGAATCCCTAAGTTGTAGGGTTCGATAATTTTATCGAGCATTTCCCACGTTTCCTGACGCACGATTTCACGGCCGGTTGTTAAAACATCATCCATTGTAGAATGACCAACAATAAAACGTAATGAACTGTCTAATGCCTGCAATAAACTGTTATCTGCATCGGTTACGCTAAACAGGTATTTTTCCGGCGCTATAATACGGTACTGCACTTCCATGGAAACCTGAACAATGTTTTCATCTTCAGTAAGCATAAAACCTGTTGTCGGCATGGTACGGAATGCTTCAACGTTAATCGGAATAATTTGATCAATAAATTTAGGATTCCAATGTAAACCGGGATCAACTTGAGAATGGTAAGCACCAAAGCGTAATACAACGCCGCGATCTGATTCTTTAACCGTATACCAGCCGCTGATGAACCAAACTACAGCAAGCACAGCAACAACCGCAATAACCGCAATATTCGCGCCGCCGCCATTAGAGCCTTGATCATCCGAGGAGGGCTTTTTACCCGTTAAACCGCCTAATAATTTCGATAATTTTTTAAAAACAACATCAAGATCAGGTGGTCCCTGATCATTCTTTTTACCGTTGTTATGCCACGGGTCTTTATCTTTTCCCGGTTCGTTCCAAGCCATATATAGCTCCCGATTTAATAAAACAAAAAATTGTTAAAGCAATGTATCAATGTTCATGCGAATAATAAAGAAATCATGACATAATATGCGAAAATGGACTATTTTTGATCAACTATATAACTCTCTATGGTGCCGCCCTGCTGTTTTATCAAGCGCTGCCAGTCGATATTATTCAATCGAATATCCACTATACAATCGCCGTTTTCCGCATAAGACTCATTTTCAATACAGTCCAATTGGTAAAACAAGGCGCGTAATTTTCCGTCACTTGGCGGTATAGCAAGCTGCACAGAACGAATTTGTCCTGATAACAGAGTGGTTAACGCCTCAAATAACAGTTCAACACCAGCTCCGGTTTGCGCAGATAACCACACTCGGACCGGTTTACCTGATTCATCAAAATCAATATGCGGATGAATATCCTCCAACGCATCAATTTTATTCATAATCATCAACTGAGGTACTTCACCGGCATCAATCTCTTCCAGCACCGTCTGCACAGCTTTAATATTATCCTGTTGACACTCATCTGCACAATCAACAACGTGTAACAATAATGTTGCATCCCGTGTTTCCTGTAACGTTGCTTTAAACGCGGCAACCAAATCATGCGGCAAATGACGGATAAAACCTACCGTATCGGCTAAAATACAGTTACCCACATCAGTGACATCAATTTTACGCAGGGTCGGATCCAGTGTAGCGAAGAGCTGATCGGCTGCATATACCCCGGCATCAGTAATTTGATTAAAAAGCGTCGATTTACCCGCATTAGTATAACCAACCAATGAGACCGTCGGCACCTCATTACGCTGACGGGAGCGGCGCCCCTGTTCACGCTGTTTTTCCACTTTTTCCAGGCGCGATTTGATGGTGCTGATACGTGCGCGTAATAAACGTCGGTCAGTTTCTAATTGTGTTTCACCCGGGCCACGTAATCCGATACCGCCTTTTTGCCGCTCTAAATGCGTCCAACCACGAATAAGGCGCGTTGAAAGATGGCGCAACTGGGCTAATTCTACTTGTAGTTTACCTTCATAAGTCCGCGCGCGTTGTGCAAAAATATCCAGAATCAATGCAGTCCGGTCTAACACTAAACATTCACATAATTTTTCTAAATTACGTTGCTGAGCGGGACTCAAAGCATGATTAAAAATAACCACATCCGCATCCAGCGTTTTTACCGTATCAGCAATTTCCTGCGCTTTACCTGTACCGACAAAGTAGCGGGCATGGGGGGATTTTCGGGGACCAGTAACAGCGGCAAGCGTATTTACGCCAGCAGAGCTGACCAGTAACTTAAGCTCATCAAGATCTTCTTTATTATTTTCATCGGAAAAGGTGATATGAACTAAAACAGCCTGTTCTCCGGCCTCGTAACGATCAAACAAATAAATCTCCAATATAGAAGGGAAATAAGAGGGGTTATCCTACCATAAGCAATATCAGGATAGGATAAAATTAAATGCTCAAGATATGGAAAAATGGCCCGCAGTAAGCGAGATCGAAATTAAGGCCTAATCATTATCTACGTGTTGGATCGGTGCGATAGCGCGAGCCGGTACAACCGTTGAAATAGCATGTTTGTATACCATTTGACTCACTGTATTTTTGAGTAAGATAACAAATTGATCAAAAGACTCAATTTGTCCTTGTAACTTTATGCCATTGACTAAATAAATTGCGACAGGAATGTGCTCTTTACGTAATGCATTTAGAAACGGGTCTTGAAGTGATTGTCCTTTGGCCATTGGTTTTCCTTATTATTATTATTAGATACCGACTGAGTATAAACAATGGTTAAATAAAAAACTGATTTGATTGCTCAAAACTTTGATCCACAACACTTTCTTA
>JBATHQ010000666.1:0-3346 GCA_049667005.1 Psychromonas sp. | reverse complement strand
GGTTACGCTGAACATTAATACTTTGATCGACATTAGTGATGATCAGTTGTTCCAGGCTTTCAAGTCCCCACGGCTGTAATTCACTCGAAAATGAAGTAGGAATGATGGTATCGAAGTTAAGCAGCTTGCGGTTGTATTCGATGGCTTTATTAATCGTCAGCACTTTTGCAGAATCTAAATGCGCTAAATTATAGGGTGGCGACCATTCGGCTGACGGTTGCAACTTATCAACTTGATTTAAGATCCCGGTAATGACCGGTTTTTTGCGATGCAAATTATCCTTATCAGCGTAAAACGCTTCTAAGGTTCTCATAAATTGCAGATCAAGTTGTCGTGAAGATTGATTGGCTTTTAATACCCACAACACCATATCCGCATTGGTCACCTGTTTGAGTATGGCTTTAGTGGTTTTTTCATTACTATCAAGCCCCGGTAGATCAACTAAGTTTAGTAATTCTACGTCACCGACCGAGCAGCTATAGACATTAACTTCGCTGGTGGAGGGGAGTGCACTGACTTCGGCATCAAGCGCACCTTTGATGGCGTTAATCAGTGATGATTTTCCCGCACAGGTTTGTCCTATTACGACAATGCGTAATGGCTCGAGGGGGGCAGGCTGACGGGCTTGGTCTTCAACTGCGATAGTGCTTTGTTTGATATCGCTTTGTTCAATTGAAAAACGACCGCTATACAGATCAATAGATACCGCAGCGACCTCTTGTAAAAAGGCTCTTTTCATATTGAGTTGTAAACGCGCTCCAACATTTTCTGCAATACCACCTAGTAATTTATTACGCAGTTCTTTCAGCAGTGCAGCTTGTGGATTTATAAATTGGTAAGCACGATAAGCCTTGCTGAGTAAATCAGCGGCTTGTTTAGTTGATTCAATTTTATCCTGATGATCATAGGCAAATTTTAAATGTGATACGCTAATCGTTTCAACAAAGGGGACATTTTCTTTTAAAAATGCCCGATAACGTCGGCTTACCTCTTCGAGTAATTTTAAACCATCGATCACCGAGAATTGAAAATCCCTGCGTGAAAATTCTTGTGCTGTGTTGTGAGCAATTGCATAACTATGCGCTTTTAATCCTTCCCATGAGTCATCTTCTTCGAGCTGCGCTTCAATTTTTTTCTTAAGTCTTTGCCAGATGGCATTTTCGGCTTCAGACCAATCATCGGAAGCTTCGACCCAAGTGTCTTCGGTTATTTCAAACGCCGCCATTTTGGTTCTGTTTTGACGCAGTAATATCAGTAGCGGGATATAAAAGATGAAAAATGTAACCACTAATGCAAGCGCAAAATGCAGGGTATAACCGTATTGAATAATGGCAAATAAACCAAAACCGCAAAGTACTAATACAGGGAGAAAAACCGCTAACGTAATAACATTAATGACCCCCTCAGAGAGCTTGTTTAGTTGTGTTAGACTGCTTTTAACGCGCTTCATTTTTTGCTACCTCTTTGATATTTGAGAGTGCATCTTTATATATAGCCTGCATCTCTTTATGCGACACCGTTTCGCCTTTACTTTTGTGATACATGTACTTACATGCTGCGCGGCCAATCGCAAAAGTCGACGTAAAGCTAATCACCGCGGCGGATGCGCTACCGATGGTTTGTCCGTAGGCTGGGATTAATTTAACTAATTGACGGATACCCAATCTTGAGGCGTACTGGAAAGCAAAACCTGAACCTAATGTGCCAATAAACTCTGCAACTGCTTGTTTATTCCAATCGATGCCGTATTGATTGGCTAAGCTGTGCAGCATTTTTGCTTGTATGCTCGGCACCGCGACCAGACCAACGGCCGGAATTGCGTCTGCCGCGCCCGCCGCACCCGCATACCAGAGTATTTCTGTTTTCAGTTTTTGAAAGTTAACCTCTTCGTTATTTGCATGTTGCTGTTGATGGCTAAACTCCTGGATTATCGGCAATAACTCCGCGAGCTTATGTTTTAATGCCGGGATACCAAATGTATCGCCATTGGCTAATGCAAAATCCACTTCAAGGTAAGGGATCTTATCCCCCCAACCCTTCTCAAACTGAAGCTGATTATACTGTACGGCTTTACTTTGTTGATTGGCGCTGAGCTGCTTAACGGCAGTATGTATAATTAAGATCTGTTGGATAGATTTTTGTTTTTTGATCTTTTTCAGTGCATCGATGATATCACTTTGTTGTGGCTCTTCAGCTTTAACAATCACAAGCAGGGCATGACTTTGCTGAGAACAGACGTTAAGATCTTCAGTCGGATCGTAATCTGCTTCTGATAATCCACGGGTATCGAGAAAACGTAATAGTGGGGTTGCTTTAGGATAATCATAAGCTTGAGATGTGGTTGTACAAGGTTCGAATCCATTCCCTATTCCAACATCACTATCACCTGTGATGGCTTGGATCAGTGATGATTTTCCAGCACCCGTTTTTCCCAGTAACCATAATGTCGGCAGGTGAGTGTTTTGATATTCGAATGCTTTTGCTATCTCTGGATTTTCACTGGGATTGATAAACTTTTTAAAAGAATCAAACATAAATGAACTACTCCGGTTTGGCTATATACCCATGTTACTTCAAGGTGCAAAATCAGCAAGCCATTAAGTGATATTTCCAGCGTTCTAAATCATCCATTATAGCGCCTTGAGTTAGTGGATCTTAGCTGAATTTACGAGGGATTTTATACGGGAAATTTTTGTTCTGTTGCAGGTTTTCTGGCAAGGGGAACGGATTGCCTGTTGGTTCTTAAATTGATAATTTAATAAGGAATTGCTAGTATTATGCATTGTCTATTTTTGCATAAAAATAATCATGGCTATTCCTTCTTGGATGTAGTTTAACTATTTGAGCTAGAAAAATTCAAATAACTAATACTCTATAACTAGCCCCTAATCCAATAAGAGAATCGCGCTGTGATAAATACCCTCAGACCCCTTGTATTACTTCTAGTAAGCTGTTTTTTGTTAATGCTAGGTTATGGCTTAAGCAATATATTACTGCCGGTAAGAATGCAGCAGGATGGTGTCAGTATTGATACTATTGGTCTTGTTTTATCTATGTTATCCGTCGGATTTCTATTCGGGGCAATCTACAGCCGCAAGCTGTTAAAACGGGTTGGGCATATCAGAATATTTGCCATGTGCGGGAGTTTAACCTCGGTAGCAATTTTAATATCAGGTCTCTACCCGGATCCTTTAATTCTGGGGATTATGAGGTTTGTTAGCGGATTTTGTATTGCTTGTGCCAATGCCACCATTGATAGCTGGTTAAGTAATAGTGCGACTGAACAAAATAGAGGGAGAATTCTTTCTGTTAACCAGATGGTGCTAATGACGGCTTTGTTTTCCGG
>JBATHQ010000665.1:0-2125 GCA_049667005.1 Psychromonas sp. | reverse complement strand
TCTTTACCCAAACGAGCTGCAATTTCGCGCACTTCAGCAGCACGTCTAACGTGATCAATAGCTTCGCCATGTGAGAAATTCATGCGCACCATGTTTGCACCGGCAGCAATAATTTGCTCTAAATTGTCATCCCTGTCAGTCGCAGGACCTAATGTAGTCACTATCTTTGTACGTCTTGTCATTTTATATTCCAGTATATGTCGTAAATCTCTTAAAAAACTTGCTATAAAATCCAGTAGGTATTGTGTAAGCTCGGTTTTTAAAGACAGCGCAGTCATTGCGCTTTTATTGGCATGTAAAAAAGCCAGCATCTCTAAATACTGGCTTTATAATTTATGGTTAAGCCATAATACTATGCAGTGGCTTCCTGCATTGCTTTTGCTTCATTCGCTGCTTTCTTGTTAGCACGAGCACCCAGTATTAAGGTGAGTGCAAATGCCGTTGCAAATGAAATCAGCATACCGATAACGTAAGGTGTCACATCGCCGGTACGGATAGAGATAATACCCGGCAGACCCGCTGCACCTAGTGCACTTGCTTTAACATTAAACAGCGTGATGAATGCACTTGCCGTTGCTGCCGCACAAATTGCCGCGATGAACGGGTAGCGCAGTTTCAGGTTGACACCAAACAGTGCCGGCTCAGTAATACCCAGCAGGGCAGTGACACCTGATGGCACGGCAATACCTTTTAGTTTGATATCTTTTGTTGAGAAGCCTACTGCTAATGCTGCACCGCCTTGGGCAATATTAGACATGGCGGCAATCGGGAAGATAAAGGTACCGCCGGTCACGGCCATATCCGCCAGCAGTTGAATTTCAATGGCGATAAAGCTGTGATGCATACCGGTAATAACAAAGGGCGCATAGATAAAACCAAACACGGCACCACCGATGAAACCAGCTGAATCGTATAGCCAGTTCAGGCCATCACCAAGCAGGAAGCCGATATCACGGGTGAACGGACCAACAATGGTAAAGGTCACGACACCGGTAATAAAGATGGCCAGCAATGGGGTCAACAGATTATCTAATACTGATGGGATAAATTTACGCAGCCCGTTCTCTACTTTCGCGAGAATATAAGCAGCCACTAAAACCGGTAGTACCGAGCCCTGGTAACCCACTTTTTGGATTTCAAAACCAAGAATGTTCCAAACCGGAATATCACCGGCAACCGCCGCGCCACCAAAGCCCCAGCCATTAAGCAAGTCCGGGTGAACCATCAGCATACCCAGTGCGGCGCCAAGGAACGGGTTACCGCCAAATTTCTTACTGGCAGAAAACGCTAAAAGAATAGGCAGGTAAACAAAAGGGGCATTAGCAAAGGTATTAATCATTGCCGCAAGATCAGCCAGCCCCGGGTTTGCTTCAATCAGTGATTGACCCTCTACAAATAATCCCGGTGCAACTAACAGGTTGAAGATCCCCATTAATAGACCGCCGGCAACGATCGCCGGAATAATCGGGACAAAGATGTCCGATAAACCTTTAACTGCCTGCTGCACAATATTTTGTTTCTCTGCACCGGCGGATGCAACGTCTTTGGTGCTCATCTCTTCCAGGCCGGTTTGTTTTGCCATCTGCGCATAAACTTGGTTAACGATACCCGAGCCAAAAATAATCTGGTATTGACCAGCTACTTTAAACTGGCCCTTAACGCCTTCCAGATCGCCAATGGCAGTTTCATTAATCAATGATTCGTCTTCAATAGCAAGACGTAAGCGAGTGGCACAATGTGCCAGCGCTTTAATATTATTTTTACCGCCAAGCAGCTCTACTAACTGGCTTGCAACTTTTGGATAGTTCATAATTTTCTCCGAGTGAACATTTCTATTTCGTCAGTTTCAAAATGACAGCTTTATCATTGGGAACGTTTGCAAGTGCGGACTTTAAGTGTTTTTACTGCTTCATCAAGAGGGATGTGCAAAAAACGTGATTTTTATCTCTTTTTTGCTTGAAAAATAAACTGTTAATGTGTTCTTTCGGTTTTTCATAGACTGTTTTAGTTATAATTATCGAAAACATTCCCAAAAATAGGAAAAGTGATGATTGGACTGCACGAAGTGGCAAAATTATCCGGCGTATCCAAGTCCACGGTCTCCCGTGTGATCAATAATGAATAC
>JBATHQ010000664.1:0-1765 GCA_049667005.1 Psychromonas sp. | reverse complement strand
ACTATAACTACCTCGTGAAAAACGAAAGTAAATTCTGGAATATTAGCGGCTTAAAAGCCAACATTTCCGCGCAGGGCGTCGATGTATCACTCGATAGCATGATCTCTTTTATTGCCGGTGGCATTACGTTCTCATCACCAGACTCAGATCAGCCGCTTGACAGTAACAATCTATTTGAACTGTATGACAGCATTGCAGATAGCCAAGTGGGTTTGGCGATAGAGCTGATCACCGATAATATCAAAAACTTACCCAAAGGTGCCGGCATTTTATTTAAAGGTCACGATATTGGCCGCATTACTGATCTCCAATATTCCAAAGAAGATCAACACTTTGTTGCCAGCGCGCTGATCAACCCGCAATTTGAAGAGTTAATTACCGAAGGTTCACAATTCTGGTTAGAGCAGACCTCCGTATCCTTTTCCGAAGTTAAAAATATCGGCAATATCATTAAGGGGGATTATATTGCCTTTAGACCCGCCGCAGACAGTCAGTCCGAAGGCAGTAAAAAGGCAACACGTTTTATAATTCAGCAGAGCGCGCCTCCGGAGTCGCCCGTCCTTGCGCTGTTAATATTAAGCGAAGATGCAAGCGGATTAAGTAAAGACGCGCCAATTACCTATCAGGGCATTAAAATAGGAAAAATAGACTCAGTCGACTTAGCCGAAAATAGCGATTTTATTGAAATTCACACCGCGATTGACCAGCAGTATCAATACCTGATCAACAAAGACAGCCAATTTTATCTGCTCAGCGGCGTCAATTTCAAAGCCTCCTTAAAGGGATTAGAGGTCCAATCGGCACCCGTTGAAAATATACTCTCCGGCGGTATCGGGCTATATAACAAAAACAGTGTGACTAAAACAGCAAAAACAGCCCCGTTAGATAAAGGACAACGCTTCAGATTATACCCCTCTAAAGAGCTTGCCAAAGTTGGCCAGAATGTGTTCAGCCAGTCGACCTTTATCTCACTGTTAAGCAAAGAGCTACCCGCAGTCAGCGAGGGCTCACCTGTGTATTACAGAAAACTGCCGATCGGTGAAGTCAGTTCTTTTTCTATTCATTCATCGGGTTTAATGGAAACCACGCTAAGCATTAAAGGGCAATACAAACACCTTATCAAGTCGGACAGCGTATTCTGGAATATCAGCGGATTTAATGTCGATGCCGGTCTTTCCGGTATAAAAATAGAAGCAGACTCACTAATGTCGATCGCAGTCGGCGGGATTGCCGTCGGGCCCGGCAGTAAAGATATCGACAATAAATACAATAATGGCAAATACAAACTGTTTGCCAGCCAGACAGAAGCGACCATTCCGACCAGCACCATCAAACTGACATTTGATCACGCCGACGATTTACAGGCAGGCAGTTTACTGCGCCTGAAAGGATTAGTGGTTGGCGAAGTGATGGATTTATCACTCACCACAGACGGAAAAGTACGTGCAAACGTCAATCTTAAACCGGAATTCAGCGCACAAATTGCACGCCAGGGTAGCCGCTTTTGGATGGTAACCAGTGACATATCCTTGTCCGGTGCTAAAAATTTATCAACCTTAGTAACCGGTGCTTACATTAATGTCACGCCAGGTAAAGGAGCTAATCAGACCTATTTCAGCGGCGAAGATTCAGCGCCAATATTAGCACCAGAGCAATCCGGATTACCGATTGTTTTACTGGCAGACAATGCCGGATCAACAGATATCAGCAGCCCGGTTTATCACCGTCAAATACAGATTGGCGAAGTCATTGCTAAACAATTATC
>JBATHQ010000663.1:0-1753 GCA_049667005.1 Psychromonas sp. | reverse complement strand
CTGTTGAATGGTCAACTTTTCCCTTTATCGCTTTAGCATCCACATATTCCTGATCGCCCGAATCTATTAAACCCGCAGCAGATTTTATATAAGCTTGAAATGCCTGACTATATTTTCCAAAGTCATGTAACAGACCTATCAACTTCCCTGCTTTTTGTTGATTGATCTTTTTCGCAAACTCTCCTGAAAGCTTACCAACTTCTAGTAAGTGAGCTTTCACAGATTGATGATTTACACCGTCCTTTGCCGGATGTGCTATGTGGTTTATTGTTGATTGATTTCTTTTCAAATCCGATGGTGATAAGTCTTTCATAGCCTCTCCTTGACGCAAAACATCCTACTAGCAAACTTCAACGTGCCCAACACTGTCGATAACAACATGTAAAATTTTTAAACAGGTCTTTACCCTACCTGTTGGGAATAACTCTTTTTTTACCTGTAACCTGCTTTAAAGTTGTACAGGTCGGCAAATATTAACTTGGTAGATAACTTTTGATCTTTTTGTAACATGCAGGTTCAATAATGAGCTGCTGTGCTTCGGGAGACTGCTGGCGGGTATCAAGTCTTAAACGTTTAATGACATAAGGCAGTAATGCAATAGGCGTCTCTACAATACGTTGGCCATTTTGCATCTGATATTCCATTTCGATATTTTCTTTTTGTGATTGCGATAAGGCGGGATCGGCACAGATAATAAGTGCAACATTCGAGTTCCAGTTTTCATCAAATTCAGCCCCAATGCCTGCCGCGGCTTTATCTTCGATGATGGGCATGCTGCGAAAACGTCCGACAATAAAATCACGGTAGGCGTTATTTTTAAAGCAATATGCTCGCACATGGGCACGCAGTCCATCCATCACTATGTTATGTGGCGCAATGATCCGTCCATCAACATTGCCGGCATCACTGAGCGAACCGTAATCCACTTCTAAGGTGAGCTTTTTCCGACAGGCATGGTTTAAAAGTCGCAGGGTTTTATGGTGAAGCGGATTATGCAGACTGCAAACAGTATCAAGATCCGTTAGATTGTGGGATGATTTTTTCCCTAAGAACTGCTGATAATCGCGAAAGTTACCCTGCCAGTAATGTGCGCTAAAGCATTCACTTACAAGATTGGTTTTTGCGGATTGGCTGTAGGTGTAATGATTTGGAAATTGTTTTTTGTAAATAGATATGCTGTTTTGTGCTGTTGAACGGCTGACAGATAAAAGCTCTTTGAGGTCGCTTGCATTAAATTGACCTTCCCACATTAGCAAAGCATCAATCAACTGAAATATTTTTTCCTGCTTCACCATCTAAGAGATCACAACAGTCTTATTTTATTTTCATATAATTATCACAAAAAAATAAAAATACCAACCACTTAGACGATATTACCTCGTTGTTTTTAAATTAGTGTCATTAGTGTAATTAGCGTCATTAGCTGACAAGAGGTTTTCTGTCAGCGAATTACACGAATTAAGCGAATTCAAACCGATTTGCAGTAGCCGTACTGAGATCCTCGACTAAACACTTCGAGGATGACGGTAGTAGTAAGGCATCGATGTGCACTGACTGTTTTGTTACCTTTTTTAAAATTAGTGTCATTAGCGTAATTTGCTGACAAGAGGTTTTCTGTTAGCAAATTACACTGATTAAGCGAATTCAAACTGTTTCTCAGTAGCCGTACTGAGATCCTCGACTAAACACTTCGAGGATGACGGTAGTAGTAAGGACTCGAGGATGACTGTAGTAGTAAGGCATCGATGTGCAC
>JBATHQ010000662.1:0-2372 GCA_049667005.1 Psychromonas sp. | reverse complement strand
ATACCTAAACAAGGAGAAAGCAATGCCGGGTATCGATGAATATGATGTAAAAATGTTAACACTGTTGCGTGAGAATGGACGCCTGACCAATCAAGAGCTCAGTGAGATCGTCGGATTATCACCTTCACAATGTTCACGTCGGCGTATTAGTTTAGAGCAACAGCAACTTATTTTAGGTTATCACGCTCGCTTGGCTCCTAAAGCGCTCAATCAGGAAATTATGGCGATGGTTGAAGTTAAGCTCACCAGCCATGAAGATCAGAAATCCTCAAGCTTTCACCGCTTTATTGCCACTGAACCGACAATAATCGATGCCTACAAAACCACCGGTGAAGCGGATTACTCTCTGAAAATGGTCGTGGAAGATCTACCCAGCTTAAACGACCTGATTTCACGCTTATTTCAGACTAAATTAATTTCCCATATTAAGACTTCCATTGTTCTGGAGCGCATTAAAGAGAGTGGGATTGCCACTATCAGTTAACGTTATAGCAAATCCATTATGTATGTGATCAAATATCACCGAGAAAAAACAACAGATTCAAGGAGTAAATAGCAGTAACAGGTTGTTTCCTTTGCAAAATTTCTGATGCAGAAGCGGTTCATTTTAGCCGATAAGATTGATTCGCTATTTCGTGGATTTGGCATTACCAAACAGCCCGTAAATATGGACGTCCTGACAACGCAGCAAGTACCCCCAATGCACCAATAACGCACATTCAACGCACCAAAAATGCACAAAAAAAACAAAAATAAAGCAAAACTTGCACAGGTTAATTGCTGTGATATAAATAACGCACGATTTACGCAAACTCACAGTATTTAACAGTAAGGTCATGTGCAATGTCAGATATCGCATTAACAGAAATACAAACAAACCCAGAAAAAAAAATAACCACCGACCACCGTTGGTTTGAAGATGCAATGGCAATATTAATAGGAACGAGCTTAGTCTCTTTTGGCGTATTGTTTTTAAAGCATGCCGGTCTTTTAACCGGTGGAACAGCGGGTCTATCCCTGTTACTCCATTACAAGATAGGCGTCGAATTTGGCGTGCTATTCTTTCTCATTAATTTGCCATTTTATTACTTAGCTATTCGTCGTATGGGCTGGATATTCACAGCTAAAACCTTCACTGCTGTTCTTTTAGTTT
Organism: Psychromonas sp.; assembly: GCA_049667005.1. GTDB lineage: Bacteria > Pseudomonadota > Gammaproteobacteria > Enterobacterales > Psychromonadaceae > Psychromonas. The sequence goes on along the minus strand of JBATHQ010000662.1, from coordinate 1,219 downwards.
CTGTTTTTTCATCTTTGCATGACAAGTTTATTAATATTCAGGAACTGAACCCCCTTTATGCGGCGATTTTTGGTGGCTTTATTTTTGGCGTTGGCTTTATAATCCTGTTTCGCCACAAAGCCAGTCTGGGTGGTTTCAATATCTTAGCGCTCTACCTGCAGGATAGATTTTCCATTAAAGCGGGTTGGTTACTAATGGGAGCTGATCTGACGATCATGCTGATTTCGCTATCTATTGTTTCTGCCTACCAATTAATACTCTCTATTTTTTGTGGTTTAGTGCTTAATCTTATTATCGCATTAAATCATCGTAAAGATCGCTACACCGTTTAACAGGAGAATACCCATGCTTAGTCATGTTACCCCTTATGCAGGGGATCCCATATTATCATTAATGGAAAAATTCATGGCAGATAGCCGTGCCGATAAGGTAAACCTTAGTATTGGTTTGTATTACGATGATGCGGGTAAAATCCCAACATTAGCGTGTATACAGCAAGCCGAAAAGATACGCTGTGAAAGCGCCAATGAGCCTTGTCTTTATTTACCAATGGAAGGATCGGCGCCCTTTCGTCAAGCCGTACAAAAACTTATTTTTGGCGAAGATCATCCCGCGTTGCTTGAACAACGCATTGCAACCATTCAAGCTTTAGGTGGATCGGGTGCGCTAATGATAGGTGCAGACTTTTTAAAACATTATTTTCCAGATGCAAAAGTATGGGTAAGCGACCCCACTTGGGAAAACCACAATGCAATTTTTGCAGGTGCGGGTTTTGATGTCGGCCATTATCCCTATTTTGATGCAACCAACTGCGCGCTGGATTTTGAGGGAATGTTAGATAAACTCGCCTCATTACCTGAAAATGATATCGTCTTGCTGCACCCCTGTTGCCACAATCCAACGGGTATTGATTTAACCACGGCGCAATGGGATGCGCTGATAGCACTATTAGAAAAGCAGCAACTGATCCCATTTTTTGATATGGCTTACCAAGGTTTTGGCGAGAGCATGGCCGGTGATGCCTATGTCATTACTGAACTTGCGAAGCGGCCTTCAGTTACCTTCTTAGTGAGCAACTCATTCTCGAAAACCTTTTCGCTTTATGGTGAACGTGTCGGCGGTCTTTCTTTCGTGTGTCAAAATGCAGAGACTGCAACACGAGTATTAGGGCAGCTTAAAGCGACAGTGCGCCGAAATTATTCAAGTCCAGCTAAACATG
>JBATHQ010000661.1:0-16144 GCA_049667005.1 Psychromonas sp. | reverse complement strand
GTCATATCATGCTTCCGCCATCTTAATCTGGGTTAAGTCCTGTTTAAATTTGGAGTGGTAGACCGGAATGCTATGCACTTCATGACGTAATAAATTTGCCAGTTCAAAGAGGGTATTGCGGATCCCCGTGTAGCCGATAAAGCTTTTAGCAAAGCAGCCAAATTGATCATGAACGGGAATACCCACCCTTAGTAGCGGGATCTGCAACTGTTTAGCTGTATTGCTGGCATGGGAGTTCGCGAGTAATAGATCGACATTTTCCTGGGTTGCCAAAAGTTGCAGATCGGAAAGATCACCAATATGCACTTTGTCGATCGGTAAGGTGGTTAACTGCGGTTGATTGCAGGGCGCGATAATGGCCGATAAGGTGATATTGACGCTGTTGAACATGGCGCTAAAGGCGGTCAAATGATCTGCTTCCATCGCCAGAGCTGCTTTTTTTCCGCCCAGTTGATTGTGCGTATCAATCATCGCATCACAGAGTTGCCCTCGAGATCGTGCGATAGCGTCAGGCACTTTGCGACCGCTGATGTCACTCAGTAAAGAGATTAAACGATCCGTTTCTGCAAGTGTATGTAAGTGTGCAAAGGTTGTCGTTGGAATTTGCGTACGCTGCACCAGCATATTGGCTGCACGCTCCAGAGAGCGTCCAAAAACCAGGGTGATTAAACCTTGCCCGAGTGTTTTTAATTGTTCGACCGTTGTTCCGCCCTGCGATAACGCGGTAAAATCCTGTTCAGCCAGGTGACCGTCTAACGATAGGCTAAGATCCGGCACCACCACAGGGGTGAGACCAAATGCTTCCACATAACTTTTTAGTAACTCAATATCACCAGGATTAAGCATATGGCTGGCTAATATATTGACGCGTTTACGGCGAGCGCTAGTGGGCGGTTTGTGCGGTACAAGGTGTTCAATCATGCTTTCAACGGCGCCCGCATAACCGGTTTCCAGCGAACCGTAAAAATCCGGTGTATTGACAGGAATAATCACCGTATTTTTAAATTTAGAGTTTGATTCCTGAAACACTTTCAGGGAATGATTAATGTCGGCGCCCTGAGCTTCAGTCAAGCCTGAGGTGAGTAGACCGATTGCTTTGGGATGATGTTTCTGGCATATATTAGTGAACGCCTGAATCAGGTTATCATCGGAGCCCATCACCGTAGATATCGGATCCATTGCCGTTGACTGCATCGGAATAGGTTCGTGAAAATGTTGAATTAAAAACACTTTTGCAAAGGCGCTACACCCTTGAGCGGCATGCATCAGAGGAATTGATTTGTCTATACCTAAAAATGCAAGTGCTGCGCCGATTGGCTGGCCAACTTTCAGCGGTTGTTCCGCCAGCGGTTTTTTATTTGCGATTATCTGTGCCATATTCTGTTCCTACTTGCGAAATTGAGAATGCTAAATGTAAAACCATGGTTATGTCCTCGAACCATTGTTATGCTCAGGGTTATGCCCAGGGAGCCTGTTGACGTGCTTGCTGCCACACTGGACTTGCCAGCGTTAAGCACAATTGCTCGGCTAATGTGACCATTCCCTGGAATCCGGCGAAGGCATGTTCGCGTTCCTGATTGACTTCAACAAAGGGCATCCTGGCTTTATAAGCGGTGTACATATTACGACCACCGGCAATCATTACATCGGCTTTATACTGGTAGGCTACATCAAGCAAATTTCTCGGACTGGTTTCATCAAGTAAAATGGCATTGTCACCCATTAACGCGCGAATTCTGGCTTTGTCCTCTTCAGTACTTTTTCGGGTACCACTTGCAACCACTTCCATACCGAGATCTTGTAATGCCGAAACAATCGACCAGGATTTAACACCGCCGGTATAAAGCAGTGCTTTTTTGCCTTTTAATTGTTCACAGTAGGGGGCGAGTTGTTGTTTAAGTGATGCGACTTCCTCAGTGATTAATTGCTCAGTACGCAGCGTTAAATCCGGATCATTAATCAGTGTGGCAAATTGTCTCAGGGCATCGCAGATATCGCGAATGCCGTAAAAGCTACCTTCAAACCAAGGTATCTGGTATTTTTCTTGAAGTTTACGGGCAACATTAATTTGCGCTCTTGAACAAACCAGCATTAGCGCTTCGGCATGATGCATGGTCTGCAGCTCTTTAAAGCGACAGTCACCTGACAGGTTGGCTAATACACGCAGACCTAATTTATCCAGCAGAGGAAGAATATGCCATAACTCTCCGGCAACATTATATTCACCTACTAATGCGATATCGTGGACGCGACCTTCGGCAAAATCAGGTTTTGGGGCTGGAATAGCTGTGCCGATCACTTTGTCCACCATTAACTCGCCAGCGATACGATTACCAAGGTTTTTATTGCCGTAAAACCCGGCCGCATCAATGGCAATAACGGGCAGATTTACTTTCTTTTGCGCACTGCGGCAAACGGCTTCAATATCATCACCTTCCATGGCTGGAACGCAGGTGTTATAAACAAAAACGGCGGCCGGTGCGTGTTTCTCTGCGACCTGTAAGATGGCGTGGTAAAGACGTTTTTCACCACGTCCCATAATCACATCCTGCTCATTTAAGTCAGTCGTAAAACCTAAACGAAATAGTTCGGGGCCTGAACTTTGTGTACCGCGTTTATCCCAGGAGCTTCCTGCACAACCAATAGGCCCATGGACTATGTGGGCGACATCAGTAATAGGGAGCAGTGTTATCTGCGCCCCATCGAAGCAACAACCTCCAGCGGTAGCGCCCGGTGTTGCAGGTGCGCAACCTGATTTAGATTTTTTATTATGGCTGCAGGCCGGTTCATTCTGTAGCTCATTAATTTCTGATTGTCGCATATCATCTCCAAAATATAACTTCTCTTATATTTTATAATGCAAACCCCGATCCTTTCTTAACTAGTTGATATTTAAGTCTTTAATTGTGTTGCATTTACCACAATGAAGGACAGCCTACACAACATGGTTTTGTTACTGTCGGCTTATTCTAACGCAGCGAACCGTTCGCTCAGGTAATCAGGTTGTCCCATCTGCTTGGCCAGCCAGGGGGGAAGAGCGCCTGAGTTTACTCGCTGCTGTAACTCTAAAAGCTGATCGGCAATGGTGGGGTTATCTTTACTTTTAAGCGGATGAATGCCTGCCCGGATAACCTTCGCTGCTGCCGGGCCGCCAATGGAGGCACAAAACATCAGTTGGCAATCTTTAATTAGTGACGCCCGGAAAGCATTTTTTTCGCTGCCGCGGCCCCCTTCAGCATTGCGCATGCCAAGATCTTCAATATGTTGTGCATCAAGGCGATAGATATAAAATTTTTCGCAAGATCCAAAATGGCCATCAACTGTTTTTCCATCGGATGAAGCAAAAGCAATTTGTAGTTGTGGATTATTTGTTGTCATGTTGTTCTCCTTTAGTGAAACATTAATCTTTAATAGCAAAAGAACAAAAAGGTGATCAGTTGCGCTGGTAAAATCATCCTTAACCGGGGTGTAAGTATTGATCGCAATACTTTATGCCTTACCATTACTTATTATTGAACAGTACCTGGTGGTCAGCTAAAGCGCGCACAATCGTTGCATACGATTGTGTAGAAAGAGACTAACGCTTTGACTGGGCTGATTTTTCCTGCGCAATAGGTGATCTCTTTATTAGTTCTTTTGCTATTAACCACGACGCATTCTGATAGTGATCGGTAATGAAGGAGGGGATGGAAGAGGGTCAAAATAAAAACTATCACCGCTACTTAAGGTTATTTTGCCACCCCAGTTATCTTCCTCTTCAAACTCCATAGAGGTAACCTGTGCTTCCAAATCTTTTTTGGCGATATATCCAGTGAGGATCCCATCTTGTTTTCTTAACATTATATTAGGCATAACGATTCCTTTTTTGCGTCTTGAAATTAGAAAAAGCCAAATACCTCAATCGCTTGAAAGTGTTTGGCTGTAACGCTACGGACTAATGCCCGTAGCGTTAATTGTTATCCAAGCTTTTTTGAAAATTCGCTTTACCGTATTTCCAATATTCATGGTGTTATCTAACTAAGTCATAACCGAAATCAGTAGCACCATATTTGCTGGTTTGGGTATCCAGCTTGGCTAAAATTTCGTTGACTAGTGTGGTTAAAATTTGCATTGCGCCTTCATAACCCCAAGTAGTTTGGTGGTGTAGATGGTGACGGTCAAAGATTGGGAAGCCAATGCGGATCAGTGGCACAGCGAACTCTTCACCTTTTGCGATGGTATCGCGTTCAATAAATTTACCGTATGAGTTACCGATCATAAAATCAGGTTTGTTAGTAAACATTAATGAACGGAAGTGCCATAAATCTTTCTGAATAAAGATTTTACAATCTTTACCGTATGGGCTTGCATCTAATATAGCCTGCATTGCCTTGGCCCATTTTTTATTGGCGTTATGGCACAGGATAGTTGTTGGTTCACAACCTAATTCCAGTAAAAACTTAACCATACCCAGCAGGTAATCAGGGTCACCGTAGATGCCGAATTTTTTACCGTGTAACCAGGTGTGGCTATCGGTCATCATATCAACAAGACGGCCACGTTCTTTAGTTAATGAGTCAGCGATGGGTGTACCTGTTAGTTCGCTTAATTTCATTAAAAATTCATCAGTCCAGTCCAATCCCATTGGAATATTGATCGCACTTGCTGGCTGATTCCATAAATCTTTAACTGTTTTCTTGGTTTTAATCAGGCTCCAAGGTTGTAATAACAGTGTATCGATTGCGTTTGGCGCATCTTTCATCTCTTCAGCTGTTGTACCACCCGCATACATGCGGTATTGGCCATCTGCCGGAGTATTAAGGACTTCAGACGGATCTGATAACAGGCTATAAGGAATTCCCATCTGTTGCATCATAGAGTGCATTACGCGGTAGTTACCCAGATAAGTTTCAAAACCCGTTACCAAGTTAATTTTTTTATTGCTACCAACAACTTTGTCATCCATGCTGTCTTTTGTGAAGGTGTTACAAAAGCCTTCAAACATGCCATCCCAACCGGTAATGTGGCTACCCACAAAACTTGGAGTATGAGCAAAAGGTGTGGGTACATCCGTTGGGATATGACCATCTTTTTTAGCATTGGCAATAAATGCATTCAAGTCATCACCGATAACTTCGGCCATACAAGTTGTTGAAACAGCAACCATGCCTGGTTTGTATAATGCGTATGCATTGGCTAAACCGTTATCCATGTTTTTGTTGCCGCCAAATACCGCTGCGTCTTCTGTCATTGAGTCAGAAACACAAGCAATTGGCTCTTTAAAGTGACGGTTGAAGTAACTGCGGAAGTAAGCTACACAACCTTGTGAACCATGTACGTAAGGCAACGTTTTTTCGAACCCAAGTGCACAAAGTACAGAACCTAACGGTTGACATGCTTTTGCCGGGTTGATGGTTAATGCTGTACGCGCAAAGTTTAATTTCTGGTATGCTTCAGTTGTTGTCCATTCAAATACTTCTTGAACTTTTTCTTCGCTATACGCCTCTTCTGAGATGGCCTTTTTTCTGGCCAGAAGATCTTGGTATTCCGGTTGTTGAAATAACGGATACCCAGGTTTAATGTTATCTATAGTTTGACTCATAATTAACTCTCCTCCTGCGTCTTTGCTACCAAGTCGATAGTGATTTAGACATACAGGTTTTATCTGGTGTGTCGCGATGGCACCTGTTGCTGCCATCGCATTTACATTAGCAAGGGTTACGCACTTTTAAGCCAAGGGGCTACCAGTTTGTCCCAACAAGGATTATTTAATGTCATGTCCATATCACGGGCGAAGATGTCAAATCCATCATAACCATGGTAAGGGCCTGAATAATCCCAGCTGTGCATTTGACGGAAAGGAATACCCATTTTTTGGAATATGTATTTCTCTTTTACGCCAGAGCCGATTAGATCCGGTTTAAGTCTCTTAACAAACTCTTCAAACTCGTAACCAGTAACATCGTCATAAATCAATGTGGCATCTTTCACATCTGGCGTAGTACGATCGTAATCATCGTTGTGACCAAATTCATAACCTGTACCGACTACTTCCATACCAAGGTCTTCATAAGCGCCGATCACGTGACGAGGACGTAAACCACCCACGTACAACATCACTTTTTTGCCTTCCAGGCGTGGTTTGTATTTTGCTACCACTGCTTGCCATTGAGCGTCGTACTTAGCAATCACCTGCTTCGCTTTTTCTTGAATAGTTTCGTCAAATTTAGAGGCGATCTCGGTAAGAGATGCTGCTATCTTTGTCGGTCCAAAGAAGTTGAACTCCATCCATGGAATGTTGTATTTTTCTTCCATGTGACGGGCAATGTAGTTAACACTACGGTAACAGTGCACCAGGTTCATTTTTGCTTTTGAGTTCAACTCAATTTCCGATACTGTACCGTCACCAGACCACTGAGAGATAACACGTAAGCCAATCTCTTCAAGCAGTAAACGTGTTGACCATGCATCACCGCCGATATTGTAATCACCGATTAAACCCACATCGTAAGGTGTACCTTCGAAGCTGTCGTCGTTCTCACGGTTATCAATCATCTTGTCGCGCATTGCATCATTAGCAATGTGGTGACCCAGTGATTGAGAGACGCCGCGGAAACCTTCACAACGTACAGGTACAACTACTTTACCTGTTTTTGCCTGGGTCTCTTTTGCAACCGCTTCAATATCATCACCAATCAAACCAACCGGACATTCAGATTGAATTGAAATCCCTTTAGAAAGTGGAAAGAGTATTTCCAGTTCGTCCATCAGGATGGATAACTTTTTATCTCCACCAAAGACGATATCTTTTTCCTGGAAATCAGAGGTAAAGTTCATTGTTCCGAAGGTATTTACGCCCGTTTTACCTGCATAGTAGTTACGACGTCCCGCTCGAGAATACTGACCACAACCTACAGGGCCGTGACTGACGTGGATCATGTCTTTGATTGGACCAAAAACAACACCCTTAGAGCCCGCATATGCACAACCACGGGCAGTCATGACACCTGGTTGAGATTTGCGGTTTGCGGTAATACAAGTGCTTGCACAGCTGCTATCGCTAGTTCCTAAGTGTTTTGCTCGATCTTTTTTGGCACTGTCAGGATATACCTCAAGCACCTCATCAATCATTTTTTGATTTTGTTCTTTTACGCTAGTCATAAAAGCCCCCTTAGTAGTTTATAATGCAGCGATTAAGCTGCAGATTCTTCGTCAGCAAGCTCTTGTGCTGTTTTACCAATAATTGTTTCGTCTTCTTCGTCCATCAGACCAAATTCCATCAACAGATCTTCAAGCTCATCCATTGTCACTGGTGTTGGTACAACGAATAATTTGTTGTTCATGATTTTTTGTGCCAATGCACGGTATTCATCAGCTTGTTTACATTTTGGATCGTATTCAATCACGGTCATACGACGGATTTCAGCGCGTTGTACGATATTGTCACGTGGTACAAAGTGGATCATTTGTGTGCCAAGCTTGCTTGCTAATTCCATGATTAGCTCATCTTCGCGGTCGGTGTTACGAGAGTTACAGATAAGACCTGCTAAACGTACGCTACCTGATTTAGCATATTTACAGATACCTTTAGAGATATTGTTCGCCGCGTACATCGCCATCATCTCACCAGAACAAACGATGTAGATCTCTTGCGCTTTGTTTTCACGGATAGGCATCGCGAAACCACCACATACAACGTCACCTAGTACGTCATAGAATACGAAATCTAAATCATCTGTGTATGCGCCTTCTTCTTCCAAGAAGTTAATTGCCGTGATTACACCACGACCAGCACAACCAACACCTGGCTCTGGACCGCCTGATTCAACACATTTCACATCACCGTAACCAGTTAGTAGTACATCTTCTAACTCAAGATCTTCAACAGAGCCTGCTTCAGCAGCCATTTCCATGATCGTGTTTTGCATTTTAGAGTGTAAAATTAGACGAGTAGAATCGGCTTTAGGATCACAACCGATAATCATTACTTTCTGTTTTGCTTCAGCTAATGCTGCTACAAGGTTTTGAGTTGTGGTAGATTTACCGATACCACCCTTACCATAAATTGCACATTGACGAATAGCCATAATTACGTACTCCTGTTTTAGTTTAAATAATCAATCGTTGTTACACTTATCTATAATGCAGTACTTGTACCAATATTTATTAATTGGTTAAGTTGTTGTATTTTAAGGTTTTTTGTTTTTTACAGGTGGTGGGGTGGAGGAGTTGTCAGATATTAAGCATACAATAAAGAGGGATTTTGTTGTAAGTCAGACAAAGCATAAAGGGGTTTTCGCCATCATTGGCAAGTTGCGCGCCTTATGCCAAAAAATAGCGGCGGCGTGAAATAATTTTTGTAATCTATTATCTACTCCGTTGTAAACAGAGTAACCAGCCGCTTTAACGAGATCCCATTACGCTATTTTTCAGTTTTTAACCTACAGTAAAGTTTATTATTTGTTGTCGGGGGGAGTTGTGCGGATATTTTTATTTTTGTTGGTGATGCTTTTTCCTTCTTTATTGTTGGCTGCTTGCCCTCAACTTGCCTGGCATAAAAGCGTTACGTTAAAGTATATTAATGACGGCGATACAGTGACGCTGGATAACGGACGCTTAGTACGCTTTATTGGCATTAATACTGCCGAAATTGATCATCAACACAAGAGTCGCTCACAACCTTTCGCATTAGCAGCAAAACATCGATTACAAGAACAGGTAAAAGCAGGGGATAAATTACATTTAATCTTTGATCGTACTCGCCAGGATAAATATGGACGGATTTTAGCTTATGTATTTACCCAAACGGGGACAAATTTGGGCTTATTGCAGTTAACCTCCGGTTTAGCCCAGCACTGGGTGATCGGCAAAAACGATCTGTTCTGGCAATGCTTTCAGGCAGCAGAGCAGCAGGCGCGTTTAAGTAAAAAGGGACTTTGGGCAGGGTTCAGCCCCTTAAAAGCAAAAACATTATCAGCTAAAGATCGAGGCTATCAATATATTATTGGCCAGGTGACTCAATTAAAAGAGAGTAAAAAAGGTCTGCAATTTACGTTAGATGGAAACTTGAAAGTAACTATAAGTAGAAAAAACTTACGTTTTTTTAAAACCCCAGACACAAAAATCAAACTGCATAATAGTATTTTAATAACAGGTAACTTAAAGTGGTCCGGACAACAGTTGCGCTTAACTATTAACCACCCGGCGCAAATTTTACCCTAGGGCCTGTTGAAACAAGCGCTAGAGCCTGTTGAAATTTCGTGATTATTTTTTCAGCAGTTTGTTGGTTCTTTATACAAGGCCGCGACAGTGTAGTGTCATTGTTGTAAATAAACAGGTCCAGAGGGTACTGTTTTTGTGCGTTGCTTAGAACGTTGTGATATTTAATTTGTAGTTTTTTTACAAGGCCTTGGGTTTTTTATATCAAGAAAATGAGTGCTTGGCCAAAAGAATGTTTATTCTTTTACATATCAAACACTCATAGTTATTTTTGCAAGCAGTAATGTGCGAACTGTTTTAACAATCGTCAATTTTTTTATAGAAAGTAAGAAAAATATAACACAGCGTTTTTTGCTGTTGAAGGTTCTTTTTTTGCATTTTTATCACCCATATGACTGTTTATTAACCTATGTTTTTCCCGCGTAATCAAAATCAACAGTGGATTCATCAGTTAATAAGTTGTAAATTATGGCAATTTAATTTTTCTATCACTATCTAAAGGGTATCGTATGCCAGTGAAACCTGCTTCTCCTCATTTTGAAACAAACAATATTGCAGACCCATTGTTTCTTCATGCTGAGCATATCGCGAAAGATTTTTCATTATTTCCAGACAACTCGCTTCCTTCAAATACGGAAGGTTTAGAAGGGCTGATCGATCGTAAACAAATCAAATCGAATCTTGCCATCATAAAAGACCTGGATGTTGACGCCTACATCGCACGAACAGTGCAACCCGCTGAAGACAATAAACGCCCTAACGCGAAAACAATTGTGTCGGGTTTTAACGGTAAAATTGTAACTGAGAAGTCAAACGGTGCTTTTTACAGTGCTGAAATGGAACTTGATTTTGGTGGATATACGCGCCGAATAGGTATCATTGCGCAAGATCGTAGCTCTAATAACGGTGCGTGGATGCCTGAGCACCACTTAGCGGCCAGTAAGGCTATCAGGAAATTTGCTGATCTGTCATTGCCAATTGTGTACTTAATTGACACGCCTGGAGCGGATGCGGGTGAAGTCGCAAACAGTCAAAATCAGGCACACAGCATTTCGCAAATGATCACTGAAAGTGCCAATGTTGATGTCCCAACCGTCGGTATCGTTGTCGGTGTCGGTTATTCTGGTGGAGCAATACCGCTTGCAACGGCTAACATTCTGTTGTCAGTGCGTGACGGTATTTTTAATACTATTCAGCCTAAGGGCTTACAAAGCATTGCCCGCAAGTACAATCTATCTTGGCAGGAGTGTGCGCAATCTGTAGGTGTTTCTCCTGAAGAGTTATACGAAACAGGTTGTATTGACGGCATCGTTGACTACTCTCCTGTGGATCATGATGAGCGCCAACATAACCTGCAAAAAGCAATAGTTGCAAGTATTCTATCTATCGAAACAACCTCGGTTGATTTCGTGCGTAAATATCCTGATATTTTAGAACACTATAACCGTAGTTTGATGCGTTATTTAGATCCGTCGAATAAATTAATTGCCGTCGAAAATGCTTCAGGTAATGCGCAGCTGATCGCTAAAAATCCAACGGTGCACAATAATGCCTTTGGTACCACCTACCGTTATATGCGCTATCTAACCCTGCGTTCTCGTATCAGTGCGATCCAGATGAACGAGTACGGCCGTTTATCTAAATTAACCGAGCCGGAAGGCGATTTACAAACACGTATTGAAGAAGATCGGAAACAGGTCTTCGTTAATTGGTTAGAGAATCCGGACAAAATAATTTACGATGATACGCTCAATAAAAATTGGAAAAAATTCATTTCTAAACGAGATGATATGAGCGTTGAACGTAATATGTTCACCAAATTTATTCTTGGTGAGCCGCAGCAAAACTATGATAACGCGCGTAGTGCACTATTAATAAATTTAACCTGGTCTTTATATAACCGTTGGAAAACCAGTGCTGAAAATAACTTCCGTGCATTAATTGAATACCTTGAAAATGAGGTAAACCTGCCACTTACTGATACCTGGCCGGAACTCAATGAGTTGACGGCAATAGATGTTGTCGCGCATAAAGAGACACGTGAGTGCTTTATTGTTCATTGTCGTCATATGTTGGTGTTTAACGCACTGTACGACAATACCATGGGCAACCTTGCCTCGATTGCTAAAGAAGCGATGGCAACGAAACAGTTATCTCGTGATTCGGTTTCATCATTAGTACGCAGCTCATTAAAAGTTGCTCTGACTAAAGTAAGTGATGATGATTATGAGCAATTAAAATCGACCTTTAACGTTTGGTTAAAATACTTTACCGATCAAAGTGAACGTGGCGAAATTTTAACAAAAGTTGAAGAGTGGAAGAGTGTTGGTTCGCCACATATGAACTCCAGCTTGTTCGTTGTTTTGACCTATATATTTGAAAAACTGCTGCCTGAATATTACAAAACCCGCAGCAATGTATCTGAATACAATGGGGCGATTAACCCGGTACGTATAGGACGTCGTAAAGACTTCTGGAATCGTTTAACCATGGGTTATCAAGATCTGTTGATCCAGGGGGTATTACGGGCGGATAAAAATAAAAAGAATAATTCCCATGAGATTATTTTAAGTAAATTCTTTACTGATTTTAAAGAATCGAAAGCCGATTTAATGACCGCTAATTTATTGGAGTTTCCGGGGTTTCGTTTATCTATCGAAGATGCTCTGGATAAAAACATCAAACCTTGTGGTTTAGTAACCGGTATTGGTGAGTTTAAATTAAAAAATGGTACCAGCCAGAAAGTAGGTGTTGCTGTTTCAAACTTGTCCTTCCAGGCGGGTGCTTTTGATATGGCCAGTGCAGAAAAATTCTGTGCTTTGTTGGTTGAATGTGCTCAACATCACTTCCCGGTTATTGCCTTTATCAGTTCTGGCGGTATGCAAACCAAAGAGGGCGCAGCAGCACTGTTCTCAATGGCTGTTGTAAATGACCGAATTACACGTTTTATCCGTGATAATGATTTACCGGTTGTTATGTTTGGTTATGGCGATTGTACGGGCGGAGCACAGGCAAGTTTTGTAACCCATCCACTGGTACAAACCTATTATTTATCCGGCACGAATATGCCTTTCGCCGGACAAATGGTGGTACCTGCATACTTACCATCGACGTCAACCTTATCTAACTATTTATCAAAAGTTCCTGGTGCAATGGACGCGTTGGTTATCAACCCGTTCGCAGATGATATCGATGATAAATTACGTGATATTGATGAGAACATGCCAATTGCCGAGATCTCTGTCGAGGAAACCATTCAACGTGCACTGACCGGTTTCGTACCTGTTTGTGATATCAATGAAGATGATTTCTCAAAAGCGGATCCGCGTGAATTAATGACGCCGGTTAAGAAAGTACTGATCCATGCCCGTGGCTGTACTGCGGTTAAACTGATCCGTATCGCACAGAAAAATAATATCAAAGTGATCCTGGTTGCTTCTGATCCGGATATGACATCGGTACCTGCTGATATGCTCGGTAAAGGTGACAAACTGGTCTGTTTAGGTGGTAACACTTCCGATGAAAGTTACCTGAATGCAGGCTCAGTATTAAAAGTTGCGGAATACGAAGAGGTAGATGCACTGCATCCTGGTATCGGCTTCCTGTCGGAAAGCCCGCGCTTTGCTGATTTATGTGTTAGCCATAACATCAACTTTGTTGGCCCTAGCCGCAACAGTATGTTGACTATGGGTAATAAATCGAATGCGATTAAAACAGCTCAGGATAACGGCGTACCTGTCGTACCGGGCAGTCATGGTATTTTGACGGGCGCAGAGCAGGCGCTGGATATCGCCAATGGCATCGGTTACCCAGTGTTATTGAAAGCGGTAAACGGTGGTGGCGGTAAGGGTATCCTGGTGATTGCAAAAGCTGAAGATATGTTTGCCGGTTTCAACCAGGTATCAGCTGAAGCGCGCGGTGCATTCGGTAATGGTGATTTATACCTTGAGAAATACATCACCTCATTACGTCATATTGAAGTACAGTTATTACGCGATAAACATTGTAATACTAAAGTGCTCGGTATTCGTGATTGTTCTGTGCAACGTAACAATCAAAAAGTGGTAGAAGAGTCTGAATCTACAATGCTACCTGCGCACTTGGAAGCTGAAGCATTGAAACACACTGCAGCACTTGCTGATGCAGTGGACTATATGGGTGCTGGTACCGTTGAGTTTATTTATGACTTAGACCAGGACGCTATCTACTTTATGGAGATGAATACGCGTTTACAAGTAGAGCATCCGGTAACAGAAGCGACATCATGTATTGATATCGTTACTGCACAGTATGATATTGCATCGGGTAAGAGCATCGCAGATCTGCAACCGCAGAAGAAAGGTTATGCGATTGAAGTGCGTGTCACCGCTGAGAAAGCAGCACTTGATAATAAAGGCGTAATGCAGCTGCTGCCGTATCCGGGTAAAGTGGTTGAGTACTTTGTTCCTGAGCAGGATGATGTTGAAGTGATGTCGATGATTGCAGAAGGTAAAGAGGTATCACCTTACTACGATAGCTTAGTGGCACAGTTTATCTGTCATGGTGAAGATCGTAATGATACGGTTCAGAAATTGCTTAAATTCCTGGATAAAGTTGTGATTCGAGGCATTGCTACCAATATTCCTTTATTAAAACGTATCTTAAAAGATGAAACATTCTTGAACGGTGTTTACGATACGACCTACTTACCTAAATTTATGGCTAAGCTTGATCAAAAAGTGATGATTGAAGAGATGGAAGCTTCAGCTTCAGCGGGTGGTTCGGATGTTTCTATCAAGGTTGATGGTAGTGACGAATTAAAAGTACTCGCACAAAGTGCAGGTATCTTTTACCGTGCTTCTTCACCGGCAGAGCCTGATTTTGTCGCTGAGGGCGATATTGTTAACATTGATAAAACCCTTGGTTTAATGGAAGCGATGAAAATGTTCTCACCGATTACATTAGCAAGCTTTAACCGTCAAGATGCGGTGTTATACGATGCAAATACTAAATTCCGTATTGAACGTATCATTAATACTAATGGTCAGCAGGTATCCAGCGGCGATCTGCTGTATATTGTGACGCCTTTATAGGCTTGAGCTTAGTATAAAAAAGCCAGTCAATTGACTGGCTTTTTTTGAGCTAAAATTTAGTTTTGAGCTGCGAATATTGAGCTTCGAGCTTCGTAGCTAGTAGCTCGCTTCTCGAGGCTTGGCGGTGAGCACTGAATTGTAAAAAGAGAAAACATCACTATGGATATACCTTTAATTTGTAATGACAGCGTATTGCGCGATAAAGCGAATCGGTTACGTGAAAAATGGGGGTTTGTAGCGACCCAAAGTGAAACTTTTCAACTGCGTTTGTTGCCTGAACATTTAGCACTTGAGCAGGTAGATGATCCGCAGCAAGGCCTGGTATTTGTCGATTTTGTCTCCGGAGCGGTTGCACATCGACGTAAATTTGGCGGCGGGAAAGGGCAAGCCATTGCCAAGGCGATAGGGTTAAAAGCCGGAGTGCAGGTTGATGTGATCGATGCAACGGCGGGGCTAGGTCGGGATGCTTTTGTATTAGCCTCATTAGGCTGCAACGTCACTATGGTAGAACGCTCTCCGGTGGCTGCCGCGCTGCTTGAAGATGGTTTGCAAAGAGCTTATATGAATTTGGAAATAGGCGATTGGATGCAGCAGCGTATGCGCCTGCATTTTGGCTCCGGATACGAATATTTGCAGGATCATGAAACAGATGTTGTTTATCTGGATCCGATGTTTCCGCACAAAAAGAAATCCGCGCTGGTGAAAAAAGAGATGCGCGTTTTTCAAGGTGTTGTGGGAGCCGATCTCGATGCCGATGATCTGTTAGAGGTTGCCTTAAATGCCGCGCGTTACCGGGTAGTGGTCAAGCGTCCTGATTACGCACCTTTTCTAAATGATAAAAAACCGAGCATGAGTATTGAAACAAAGAAAAACAGATTTGATGTCTATGTTAAACAGGCCATGCCGCAGAATAAAGCTTGAAGGCTTATGTCGCTACAACCATACATGACATAATACAACCATACTTTGACAAATTTAAACCATACTCTGACATAAAATAGTGTTTTGTAATTAAATTACAAACACTATTTTCAACTTAATCAGTCGGTTACTTTAGAAATACAACCATACCATGACAAATTGAAATATTTTAAGTGTGAGCTACGCTAAAGATACGTCAATTAATCGTGTATATCATATGTTAACGGCAAGAGTTTACTCGCAACCAAAACTTTGGTTCAATATCTCAGCAAGTAAAAAAAGGTTTGTGAATATTGCTTAATTAATTATTTTGCCAAAAGGTAACTTAATAGGGATTAACAAAAATAGAATTTATTAACTATCTCTGAGTAACTATAAACATATCGTAATTGGACATGCCTTGTTGAAGGGAAAGTGAAAAGTTGCGGTTGCCGCTTTGGGCGCAAATCTACTTAGATCTTTTGCACTATTTTCGTGTTGAAATTACCCCATTTACGCCCGCTTTCTTCCATTTATGAGCGTGAGAAGTTACCTCTCTTGCCACATAGTGCTTTACATGCCCCTTCGGTTAACATCCACAAGAAAAATAATACAATAGAAAGAAAATAGGTATATTTATCCATTTGGTATTGGAAAAGAGCCTCAATAATAATAGTGTCCTCACCACGAAGTTATCATTATTTTATAATTATTTTTAACTTCATTATTCACAAATCAGTCGAATAATAGCACGCCCCTCTGACACCGTGATCCCACCAACTCTTCTATTAATAGGCATCTTCCAATAAAAAGATAAGGTACCTTAACAAAACGTTTGACATATTCTTGCATGAGATCTAATCTATAGTTAAATAGTTAGGTACCTTACCATAACTAATAAATATCAGAGAGTATTGCCATGAATGAAACAAGAGAGCTACTGGGTAAGTTAAGAAAATTAACGAATCTTATGC
>JBATHQ010000660.1:0-2011 GCA_049667005.1 Psychromonas sp. | reverse complement strand
GAAAATTCCGTTTATCGTTGTGTGGAAATAGCGGAAAACTTATTGCAAACCTCGAATGTTGAAGCGGTCATTGTTGCCAGTGTGGATCTGGCCGGCTCACTTGAAAATATCAGTTTACGGCAACGTTATGGCCGAGTGTCTGAAACAGCCACAAACAGACCCAACCTCCTAGATTCACAGCAATGGTTAGTCGGCGAGGGTGCGGGCGCATTTGTGGTTAAACCCGTTTCAACAGCCAACCCAAATAAGGTTTATGCAACCATCGATGCATGCAGTTTTGCCGTGGGCAGTGATCATCAGGCAATAGAGACAGCCGCAGGCAAGGCTTGTGAGATCGCGGGGCTTAAAACTGAGCAAATTAATAATATTGAAGCTTTTGCCAGTGGCTTTATAAATGATAATCAGGCTGAAAAAATTGCCTTTAACAGACTCTATCCCGATACAAAAATAGACAGTGTGAAACGTCAGGTAGGGCACCTTTTTAATGCTTCCGGTATGGCCAGTATTATCAAAACCGCCTTACAGCTAAATAAAGATAAAGCCGGAATTAACACCGCAATTAACGGGTTAGGCAAAGATCTTTGTTGTGCCCATCTGATTTTATCATCAACTAATAATACTCATCAGAATACCCCATTATCGAAGAGTGAAAAGCAATTATCATTAGTCAAAACCATCACGCTAGGCGGGGCTCATATTCAGGAGTCTATTGTTAAACAGAGTAACAATCCGCTGTTTGCCACTATCAAAGAGCAAATCGGTGTCAGGCAGTTACCTGTTATTAGCAACCCTGTTTGTATGTCGCTTTTGCAGATAAAACCAACGCTAATGGCGCAGGACGCCACTGTTATCAGTGCAACTGCAACGACTAAGCAACCCATTTTTGAAATACCGACTTTGTCAGATCCGGCTGGAGTAAAAGTGAACAGTAAAACCAGTAAAGAAATTTTTCAGCAGACAAAAACGCATCAGGCATTTATTCGTTCTCGTCATGCTGCACAACAGCAGATAGCTAAATTAATCACCCTGCAGGCACAGCTCGCCTCTGGCTTACCTGTTGCAGATCAAGTTAAATCAAATCCACAAATTAAGCCGCAGCAAAAGCAACAAGCGCAAAAATTGCAGGTCGAGAAAACGACGCAACCCGCTAACGTGCTGCCCTTATCTATGCACTCTGCGGGTTTTCAAATACAAGGGGCGGCAGGTTATGCATATCCGCCTTTGCAGTTAATAGAGCGTTATAACAAACCGCAAAAAATTGTTTTTGATAGTGCCGATCTGGTGGAGTTTGCTGAAGGTAGGATTGCAAACGTCTTCGGCAGTGATTATAAGATGATTGATAATTATGCCCGTCGTGTGCGTTTGCCAACCACGGATTATCTTTTAGTAACGCGGGTGACTGATTTAGATGCCGGCATCAATGAATACAAAAAATCCTACATGGCAACGGAATATGATATTCCGACCGATGCTCCTTTTCTCATTGATGGACAGATCCCATGGTCGGTGTCGGTAGAATCAGGACAATGTGATTTAATGCTTATCTCCTATATCGGCATCGATTTTCAAAATAAAGGCGAGCGGGTTTACCGTCTGCTGGATTGTGAATTAACCTTTTTAGAAGAGATGGCCTTTGGCGGAGAAACACTACGCTATGAAATCTATATCGACTCCTATGCGAAAAACGGTGAGCAGCTGCTGTTTTTCTTCCACTACGACTGTTTTGTCGGCGATAAAAAAGTACTGATCATGCGTAACGGTTGTGCCGGTTTTTTCACTGACGAAGAGTTAGCTGAAGGCAAGGGCGTTATCCATAACGATAAAGATAAAGCGCAGTTTGCTGCGGCGAAAAAATCCCATTTCCAGCCATTAATCGCCAATAGCCGCACGCAATATGGTTATAACGACATGATGAAACTGGTAAACGGCGATATTATGGGCTGTTTTGGTGCGCAATATGATCAGCAAGGTCGCAACCCGTCTTTGAAGTTCTCATCGCAAAAATTCCTGA
>JBATHQ010000659.1:0-3079 GCA_049667005.1 Psychromonas sp. | reverse complement strand
GCAATTGTTTTTTGGGTTATCGGTTATGGTTGTTTTGTGGCGTTATATTTCCCCATTTTAATCAAACCGCGAGCGCTGTAATTTTTATTATCAAAAAGCAAAACTTAAAGTGGCATTTAAAATGCATCTTTAATATGATACTAACTACTTAATAGAACGGAGAATAAAATGAGCTGTTTTGACATCCTCCCCCACATCCGAGCCTTCGGCTCTACTGAGGGGATTCCCGTTACAGGGTGTAAACTAATTGCTTAATTTACTGGTTTCTGTTGCTGGCGGCATTACTGCACCACTCACTTCACAGACGCTACGGGCATGACCTGCCCTGATAAAATTTAAGAGGTCTTGGCTAGTGTAGCCAATCCTCTGTTTAACACGTTAATCGCTCCAACTATATCTGCATTTTCAGTAAAACCACATTCGACACAAACGAAGCTTGCCTGTGTCGTCCTGTTGGCTTTGTCTTTATGTAGGCAAACAGGGCATGTTTGGCTAGTATGGTGCGGAGGTACAGCTAAAAAGATCCCTCCTTGCCACTCCATTTTATATTTAAGCTGACGGCGGATCTCGCCCCACCCCTGATCTAAGATAGCGCGATTCAACCCACTTTTCTGCTTGACGTTTCTACCTTGCTGTTCTTCTGTACCTTTGGCTGACTTTGACATATTAACGACTTTCAAATCTTCAACGACTATCATTGCGTGGTTATTGCTGATTATTGTTGTGGATTTCTGTTGGTAGTCGCGCCTTATGTTAGTTGCTTTCTGGTGCAACTTGGCGATTTCTAGTTTTTGCTTTTGCCAGTTCGCAGATCCTTTAACCATACGAGCAAACTTGCGTTGCTCTTTGGCTAAGTCATCCATGATATTTTTAAAGCTATCAACACCGCTAAAAACCAGACCGTTACTAAGCGTCATGTTTTTAGCAATACCCATATCTATGCCAACAGCCGTTGTTGCCGTTGATTGCGGTTTGCTTAACTCGATTTCGCACAAAATGGATATGTGCCATTCACCACAAGCATTGAGGCTTACGGTTGCATTTTTAGGCTTGCCGACGACCTGTTGACTATTTCTGTACTTAACTAATCCAAGCTTGTTCGGTAACTTAAAATGCCGTTTTTCAATGCCGCAATACTTAGTAAAATTTACAAAGCGCATTGTTGAGTGATGCGCGAGTTTACGTTGCCGGAACACAGGGAAACCACGTTTACCCTTACACCATTCGCTTGCACTAGCTGCTAAATCCTTTTGCCTTTGTTGTAGGTTGTCGGTGTACGCTTCCCCGAGCCACGCCCGATCTTCTTTTTTCTTCCACTGGGTAAGGTGTTTATTGAGTGTAAAGGGGGTCGGTAGCTTTTTAATTAACGCGATGCGTTCTTTAGGCGGTAAGTCGTTAAGGTGTTTATAGAGCACTTTTTTATCACTAATGCCCGTTTCGGTTTTTAAAATATTTAACATGAACTCAAGACTGTCATTAAATACTACGCGCCCACAACCCGCCATTCGATAGAGTAATGCTATCTGGCTATCTGTTGGCTCAAGTTTATATTTAAACGCTTTTAATATCTTCATGCATGTATATTAGTACAGCCATGTAATTATAACCACTAAAATAAAAAGGTAAATTCAAAGGGCTTTCAGCCCTATCATATTCCCCTCCCACCTCCGCGCTCCGCGTCTACGGAGGGAGCCCCTATGAGATTAGGGTGGACAATGTGGTGGCGCTAACCACGAAGAGAAAGAGCAAACTGAAGAGCAAGCAACTGAAGAGTAACTTGTTGTAAAAATGCCCATATTACAAAATCCAGTTGCATCTTCTGTCACTGGATTTTTTGTATCTGTTTACCCTACATTCTCAACTCCCCCAATCGAATAGAATGGATTGACTACTCAACGAGTATTTAAATCGTAATGACGCAAATAAACCGGCATTAAACACCGGCTTTTATTTTAAGTTATGAAACTTAAAGTATCATGATCACATCTTCTGCAGCCAGACGAGATTTAGGCAACGCAGCATTATAATCTTCACTTTGATGATGGTAGCCGATGGCTAATGCAACATTGCATTCATAACCCGCTAACTCGTCTGCAAAGATTTCACTCAACATCTGAGAATCAACCCCTTCCATCGTTGTAGAGTCAATATGTAAGCGTGCCAGGGTATGCAAAGCATTACCAAGTGCAAGATAAGTTTGAGATTTAGTCCAGCTACGATGCTGACCTTTGGCATCGGTATTTAATTCAACAAAAGCGTACGCTGCAAATGCCGCTGCTTTCTGCTCTGCTTGCAAGCGTTTATCTTCTATCCCTTTATCAAGAACCGCTTCATAGTCGCTACGCGTATACTCAATTTTATTTGCAAATAAAATAACATGCGAACAGGTCTTAATATGATGCTGATTAAACTGATGTTTGTTTGCGAAAGAATCATGCAACCGTTGTTTAGCTTGCTCCGATTCAATAACCACAAATTTCCACGGTTGAGAGTTGATTGATGATGCAGATAAACGCAGGGCTTCAAGTAAAACCGCAAGATCTTGTGGTGATACTTTTTTATTCGGATCATATTTTTTAGAGGTGTAACGTTGCTCTAAATCTTGGATAATCGCATGTTTCATATTGATTTTACCTTTCTCAATTTAAAATTATTAAAATGTGCTTGCGCTTAATGATGCCAAGATTATTTTATCTTAGGAAACTAAAGTCAACTAGTGAACTTTTGCTAACCTCAACTTGAGCCCGTATATAAGCCAGCATCTAACTTTGTTTGTAATTTCTTTTTGACATACGGTGGGGGTCCATATAAGGCCCTAAGGTTTAAACTCGATTTTATTTTTTGTTAAAATAAAATCAGCACAAAAAACATATAATAATAATTGCGTGAAAATAAAAAATAAAGTTTACTTACGCTCTTTTTTCACAGGCTGGTACAGCCTTATTTACTTTATTTTTGGAGCTCGAACTGAATGAGCCAATTTATATCAATTGACGTTGAAGAATACTATGAATCAGCCTCTTTTCAACGTATTAAAGAATTCGCAAAAGACAAACCGACTCCTTTTGTGGTAATTGAT